>NZ_JAMOKT010000059.1:0-44186 GCF_023656795.1 Parabacteroides caeci | reverse complement strand
TTATTGCTGGTAGGTTGCTCCTCAGCAGAGCCTACTTCCTCTTAACATCCTGATACAAAGATAAATTATAAAAGTTAATTAATAATGAATTATCCAACTTTGTTTGGATTTTAAATGGAAAGAGATATGAATAAGTTAATCAAAAATCGCGGGCTGCTTCTTTCTTTAGGCAGCCTGGCAGTCTTTAGCAGTTGTGCCCAACAACAGCCACAGGAAGCAAAGAAGCCGAATATCGTGTTCATCTTTGCGGATGATATGGGATATGGAGATGTTTCTGCATTGAATGAAAACTCCAAGATAAAAACGACTAATATCGACCGGATTGCTAATGAAGGAGTTGTTTTTACAGATGCACATTCCAGTTCGTCTGTCAGCACACCTTCGCGTTACGGCGTGTTGACCGGACGGTATAACTGGCGTTCCGATCTCAAATCCGGTGTATTGATGGGATACAATAAGGCTTTGATCGCTCCGGACCGCCGAACGATCGCTTCTGTGCTGAGGGATCAGGGGTATCAGACGGCATGTATCGGTAAATGGCACCTCGGATGGGATTGGAATAATATAGAAGCAGGGCCGGATAGTGTGGATTTTAGCAAACCTATCTCCAACGGGCCTACGACAAGAGGTTTCGATTATTTCTATGGGATCATTGCTTCCCTGGATATGGCTCCTTATGTTTATGTGGAAAATGATATGCCGACTGCTTTGCCTGACCGGGTGACTGTGAATGACGGTATGAAGTATTGGCGTAAGGGACCGACGGCTTCCGATTTTGATCATGAACAGACGTTACCCAATTTTATCAACAGGGCGGTGGATTATATCCATGATAAATCAAAGGAAGACAAGCCTTTCTATCTGTATCTCCCGTTACCGGCTCCTCATACTCCGATCTTGCCGATCAAGGAGTACCAGGGTAAATCCGGTCTGAATCCTTACGGTGATTTTGTACTGATGGTGGATGATATGGTAGGCAAGGTAATGAAAGCATTGAAGGATGCCGGTGTTGATGATAATACAATATTGGTATTCAGTACCGACAACGGTTGCAGTCCGCAGGCCAAGTTTGATGAACTACAGGAAAAGGGGCATTATCCGAGTTATATTTATCGCGGGCATAAAGCCGACTTATTTGACGGCGGTCACCGTATCCCTTGTGTTGTAAGATGGCCGGCACAGGTTAAACCTCATACGGTAAGCCAGACGGTCTGTCTGACAGATTTCTTTGCGACGTTTGCCGCTGTTGCCGATTATCAGTTGAAAGATTCTGAAGGTGAGGACAGCTACAATATCTTGCCTTTGTTGTTGAATGAGAAAGAAAGTAATGTTATCCGTGAGGCTACGGTTCATCATTCGATCAATGGTGATTTCACGATCCGTAAAGGAGAGTGGAAGCTATTGTTGTCTCCCGGTTCCGGTGGTTGGAGTTTTCCGAGACCAGGTACGGATGATGATGTTATCAAAACATTACCGTTGGTTCAGTTGTATAATATGAAGGATGATCCGGCAGAAACAAAAAATGTATATGCAGAACATCCTGAGATCGTGAAAGAGCTGAAGGAACTGATGATAAAATATGTCAGGGAAGGCCGTAGTACTCCGGGAGTCCCTCAGAAAAATGATGGTCCCGAAGTCTGGAAGCAACTAAGCTGGATAGAAGAATAATATTTTGAATCCTTGGAAAATCCCGGAAAACAGTTACTTTTGTTTTCCGGGATTTTATTTATCCGAGGGAGAGATATGTTAACAGAAAAGAGGAATATACCGTATGATTTTGAAGAAATATATGTATCATATTTCTCCAGGATGAAATGTTTTGCCCGTGAATATGTCTTGTCCGAAGAAGATGCGGAAAACATTGTACAGGATGTTTTTACAGAACTTTGGGAGAAAAAAGAGTTACTTACCTATAATATAAATTTAGTCGCATTTCTTTTTACTGCTGTAAAAAACAGATGTATAGATCATTTACGCCATAAAGTAACCGTGAGAGAAGCGGTAAACCAAATGCAGGAAGAATACCAGATTACTTTAAATGTGAAACTGGCGTCTTTGGAATTGTTTGACCAATCACTTTTGTCGGAGCAGGATGTTGAAAAGATAATTTCAGAGGCAATCGACTCGTTACCTGAAAAATGTCGGGAGATTTTTATTAAAAGTAAAATAGAAGGGAAGAAACAGAAAGATATTGCCGCAGAATTGAATTTGTCTCTTAAAACCGTTGAGAACCAAATGAATATAGCTTATAAGAAAATCAAGTCCGAGTTAAAAGATTATTTGCCTCTTCTTTTATTTTTTTTGAATAACTAAAAAAATAATTTCCTCTTTGGGGGTTTTTATACCTTCATCCGTTTACTAATTACTAAACGGAAAATATGGACGAACGAATATATAAATACTTTTATGAGGAGCTTTCCCCTGAAGAACGGGTTTCTTTGTTGCGTGATGTTGAAGCAAATGAAGAACTGAAAAGACAATTCGCAGAATATCAGAATCTGTATGCCTTGTTGAATTTGGGGCATCAGGTGGAAAACAGAGAGGTCGGCAAACATAAGTTCAATCAGTTTGTTTCCAGGAAGCAACGTGGAGTTCGCCTGAAATTGTGGTCACGGCGATTCAGTTATGCTGCTGTTATTACCTTACTGGTTGTTTCATCAAGTATATTGACGTATTGGTATGTGTGGAATAGCCTGCAACAGGATTTATCAGCCAATATAATGAATACTTTATATACACCGGCCGGGCAGCGTGCACAACTTGTTTTGCAGGATGGAACGGAAGTGTGGCTGAATGCGAAGTCGAAACTGGTTTATCCGGCACAGTTTGTTGGAAAGGAAAGACGGGTGACCGTTGAAGGAGAAGCCTTTTTTAATGTAGCGAAAAATCCCTCAAAACCATTTATCGTTTCAACACAAGATGTCGATATGAAGGTGCTGGGGACACAGTTTAACGTTTTCTGCTATCCGGATGCCGGGTATATACAGACTAGTTTGCTGGAAGGTTCCGTCAAAGTGTTTTTTCCGGATAAAGAAAATGAAGGGGTTATTCTGAAACCGGACCAGCAGGTTACCGTTTCTCAAGGGGAAATGCATGTTTCACCGATAAACCTGGAAGATCATTTTTTATGGCGTGAAGGTATTTATGCTTTTGAGAACGAACCTTTGATTGAGATCCTGAAGAAAATGGAGCTATATTATGATGTCAGGATTGTAGTTAAAGATACTTCTCTGTTTAACGATACCTATACAGGAAAGTTCAGGCAGCGTGATAGTCTGGATGATGTATTCCGGGTATTACAACAGATACGGAGATTCAAAATCGAAAAAGATAAAGATCGAAATATTATAACCTTGAGTAAATAACATGTTAAACTAAAAATGAGATGCTTATGAGGAAATAACACAAGTAAGAAAACAAAAGCGACAGAAGCTACCAACAACTGCCGCCGATGTAAAGTAAACACAAGATGTAAAATTTTAGTATTCACTTTAAACATTGAACAAATGTATGAAAAGAAAAACTTTGTTACAGTATTTTGCTGTGCATAATAACAGCATTAAAGATTTTTTTAGGATTATGAGAATATCGCTGGTTCTTTTATTTGTCTGTGTATTTCAGTTGATGGCAACTGATATGGATGCACAAAATACAGTAGTCAAGATTAAACAGAATAATATTTCTGTTAAGCAGTTTATAAAAGAGATCGAATCTCAGACTGACTACCTGGTTGTTTTTCGCAATCAGGATGTAGATGTCGATAAGATGATTTCTTTTAGAAAGACATCTGCCAAAGTCGCAGAACTTTTGGAGGAAATGTGTAAAAATGCCGATATTAATTATGTATTTGAAAATAATTATATCACACTTTCCAAAGCTCTTCCGGATGTAAAGCAGAACAAGAAGAGAGTCACAGGTGTTGTGACCGATGCTAAAGGTGAACCGGTAATCGGAGCCAATGTCGTAGAAGCTGGAACGACGAATGGTTCTATTACAGATGTAGACGGAAACTATACTTTAGACGTTAACGATGATGCGACTATCCAGTTTTCATTTATCGGGTATCTCAGTCAGAGTGTGAGTGTGAAAGGAAAGACCGTTCTTAACATTACACTTATAGATGACACGCAGGCTTTGGATGAGGTGGTCGTTGTTGGTTATGGTACCGCAAAGAAGAGCGATTTGGCTGGTTCTGTTGTTCGTGCCGATTTGGGAACATTAAAAGAATCCCCGAATATCAGTTTGGCTTCAGCTTTGCAGGGAACTGTTCCCGGTTTAAATGTGGGTGCGGTCACAGAGGCAGGAAAAGGGCCGGATATATCTATCCGCGGGCGTACTTCCATCAGTGGGGGAAATTCTCCGCTGATAGTCTTGGACGGTATTATATTCCGTGGTGAAATAGTTGATATTAATATGAATGATGTAGAATCCATTGATATATTAAAAGATGCCAGTGCTGCTGCTATTTATGGGTCGGAAGCCAGTAATGGTGTAATCCTTATTACATCGAAAACAGGAAGAGCGATGAGTAAGCCGACTATTGAGTACAGTGGTTCTTATTCATTCCAGTCTCCGACAAACAAAGACATGTATCCGGAAAACAGGGATGGTTTTCTACGTAAGGTTGCTGACCGTTATCTGGATGAAAGCCGGACCGGAGATGATATGCTGCAAATGAATCCTAATTGGGACCCGACGAAACATATGATGGATAATAATACGTTGAATGGTTATTTGAATGGAACCAATACGGATTGGTGGGATTTATTGACAAATGATCATCCTTACATCCAGAATCATAATTTGAGTGTACGTGGAAAGAGTGAATTAAGCAGTTACTTTTTCTCTATGGGATATACCGACCAGCAGAATCTGGTGATTAATGATACTTATAAACGTTATAACATACGTGTTAATTTAGATACTAAAATTACCAATTGGTTAAAGGTGGGTGTTCAGTCCTTCTTTGCTTTAAGCGACTATTCCGGTGTTGCTCCGAGTTTGAGTACAGTTATCGCTTTACCTCCGATTGTATCTCCGTATGATGAAGAAGGTAACATGATCAAACAGCCTTATAAATATTATAATAATCCTTTGCAATCTCTTGATCGGGATGATGTAAATAAGCGCTACAATCTGTTTGCTAATTTTTATGCGGATATAGATTTTCCGTTTATCAAAGGTCTGAATTATCGTTTGAATTTCTCTCAAAATCTGATTGAAAATAAATTATTCAATTTTAATGAATGGGGATCTAACTTTACAGGTGAAGGCTCTAAAGAAAATAATAGTACCTACAATTATACGGTTGACAATATTTTAACTTACAAAAATACATTTGGAAAACATGCTGTAAATGCGACTTTTGTATACGGTATTGAAAAACGGCAGTATGAAATGACTAAAGCCGGATCCACTAATTATGCGAATTCAGCTTTAGGTTTTAATAATCTTGGTGCGGGACAGGCAGATCTTCAGACTGCGAAGTCCGGAGCTTGGGAAGAATCCAGTTTGTATACAATGTTTCGTGCAAGTTATACTTATGCCGATAAATATATTTTTACGGGGACGGTTCGAAGAGATGGTTTTTCCGGATTTGGAGAAAATCATAAGTATGGTGTATTCCCATCCGGAGCGGTAGCCTGGCGTATTAGTGAGGAAGATTTTTTCAAAGATAAGATCGACTGGATAGAGAATTTGAAATTACGTCTTTCGTATGGGCAGAATGGTAATCGTACCGTTGGACGTTATCAGACGTTAGCTAAGATGGGATCTGGAGTTGGATCTGTAAAATTTGATGATACGACTTACAATTCAGGATATTTGTTTGGAGATGGTGCCAGTGCAGAACAAATGCAATGGATTTTATCGCTTGCCAATGCGGATTTGAAATGGGAAACAACGAATACATTCAATGCGGCTGTTGATTTTAGCGCTTTAGGTAGCCGTATTTACGGAACATTGGAGTATTATACTTCTCAAACGAATAATTTGTTATATAATATCGAAATTCCCGAAATCAACGGCATTGGAAAAATTCCTACGAATATTGGGAAAATGAGTAATAAAGGCTTTGAAATGACGGTAACAGGTGTACCTGTGCAGACTAAAGATTTCCAATGGGACGTTACATTTAACTTTTCCCGCAACCGTAATGAGATAAAAAGTATTTTGGGTAATGATGCTGATGGCGATGGCCGTGAAGATGACCTGATAGCTAACAAAATTTTTATAGGCCATCCTTATGGTGTGTGCTACGATTATAATATCATAGGCATGTGGCAACTGGCAGATAAACAGGCCGGCTTGATTCCTTCAGGCTTTGAATATGGAACTTATAAGGTGGAGGATATAGATGGCGATGGTAAATATACGGCCGATAAGGACAGAAAGATTCTGGGTTATACAGATCCAGCTTATCGTTTTAGCATTCAAAACTCATTCAGGTATAAAGACTGGGAATTTAAATTCATGATCAATTCCGTACAGGGAGGAAAGAATTATTATTATGGTCAGCCAGGTAAGAGTCTGGCTAATCCGGATAATATCTACCAGAATAACCTGTTTAAATTTGATTATTGGACACCGGAAAATCCCAATGCACGTTATCGTCAGATCGGTTATTATCCGGAGGCTTTGGGCGGACATGCTTTTTCTCCTTATGTCCAGCGTAATTTTGTCCGTTTGCAGGATGTTACATTGTCTTATAATGTTCCGGCTTCTTTCTTGAAAAAGTTTAATGTAAACAGATTAAAGCTATATGTAACAGGTAAGAACCTGCTGACTTTTACGGATTGGGACGGATGGGATCCGGAAACAGGCAAAGGCTTGGAATCAGATGCTTATCCGGTTATGAAAAGTTATTCAGTCGGTCTTAATGTCGAATTTTAAAACACAGCAATTATGAAAACAATAAAATATGGCATCAGCTTATTATTGAGTCTGCTTACCTTTATCGGATGTGATGACTTTCTGGAAGAGAAACCGTTGGATTTTTATTCTCCGGAGAATTCTATGGTCACGACCGAGCATTTTCAATCTTCATTGAATTACCTTTATAATCGGGTAAGAAGGCAGCTTTGGGAAATGGATCCGGATAGCAGATTGGCTTTTTATTATGCAACTGATTTTGCTCATAACTCTACTGATTATTATAAACCGGCTAAATTGAATGATTATGTCAATACAATGGTTCCAACTTCCAATATACCGAAAAATATATGGAATGAAGTGTATGACGTTATTACGAATGCCAATGTTATTTTGAACCGGATTGATCAAACGGATCAGGTTAATGATGAAAATAAGTCTGTAATTAAAGGAGAAGCTAAATTTTTCCGGGCTTATTCTTACCGGATGCTGGCACATTTATTTGGCGGTGTTCCTCTGACTTTAGAAGAGG
The DNA here is from genome assembly GCF_023656795.1 of Parabacteroides caeci. Classification (NCBI taxonomy): domain Bacteria; kingdom Pseudomonadati; phylum Bacteroidota; class Bacteroidia; order Bacteroidales; family Tannerellaceae; genus Parabacteroides; species Parabacteroides caeci. Next base: position 36,784 of record NZ_JAMOKT010000059.1, on the reverse strand, counting down.
TAACAGTTCCACGTCGTGATTACGTTCGTGCGACACGTGAAGAGGTATACAAACAGACTAAGCAGGATTTGGAGGACGCAGTTAATTTACTTCCTGATATTGAATCGGTAAAAGATGGGAAAGTAAATAAACAACTTGCTTTACATCTGCTTACGGAGATCAATATTTGTTTGGGGCTGTACGATGAAGCTGTTAAAACAGCTAGTGATGTCATTAATCATCCGGAACTTTGTCTGATGACTGACCGCTTTGGTTCCCGTCAAGCCGAAGAGGGGGATGTGTATTGGGATCTGTACCGGCTTAACAATCAAAACAGAACCAGCGGAAATAAGGAAGGGCTTTGGGTACTTCAATATGATTATTTGAATAGTGGGTCGACGACCTCTTCTAATCTGGGTGGTTATTTTATCATTCCTTTTTATCAGAATATTATGATTACAGCTAAAAATGCAGCAGGAGAAGATGTTGCAACAACAGCTTTTGCCGGTATTACAGATGGAATGGGGGGACGTGGAATAGGTTGGGTACAACCGACTAAATATTTCTTTGAAGAGATTTGGTCTGGAAATGATATTCGTAATTCGGAATATAATATTATGCATGATGTGAGAATCAATAACTCCACTTCTCCAGCAGCCGGAAAATGGTTTGTAAAAGACGGATATTCTAAACAGGCTGATTCTATCCGCCAGTGGTATCCGATTATAACGAAATTTTCTCGTATGAATAATTTCCCGGAAGAGTTTTGGTTGAGAGATAGCAACGGAAATCCTTTAATGACTATGTTTGGTGAACACCTGATGAGTAATAGTGCCAATTCTTCTTATAAAGATGAATACCTGTTTCGATTGGCCGAGACTTATCTCCTTCGTGCAGAAGCATATCTGATGAAAGGCGATAAGGCTAGCGCTACCGCAGATATTAATGTAATTCGTAAAAGAGCGCATGCGGAGCCTGCGGGAGCAGATGAAGTCGATATTGATTATTTACTGGATGAACGTATGAGAGAATTATATGGTGAAGAACTTCGTATGCTGACTTTGTGTCGCATGGGTAAGTTAGTGGAACGTAATCGGAAGTATAATCCTGTAACCGGGAAATCAATAGAAAATCATCATAATTTATGGCCTATTCCATATAGTGAAATAGAACGGAATACGGAAGCTGTGATAGAACAGAATCCGGGATATTAATTTGTAATAATCAGTTTGGAGTGTTCAGGTGAATTGTTAGCCCTTTATGTCTGGACACTCTTGAATATATCCGAGAAGGACGAAGTACTCCCGGAATTCTTCAAAAGAATGATGGCCCTGAAGTTTGGAGCCAATTGAGTTGGATGGAAGAATAAGGATCTTTGAAATTTGTATAAATCCCGGAAAACTTTAGAAATCGTTTTTCGGGATTTTAATGATAAAATCTAATAAAAATGAACAAACGAATACTTATTTTGTCAAGTATGATGGTCGGTATAGGCTTTCATTTAGTAGCGCAGGATAAGAAATTACCGAATATTGTTTTTATCCTGGCTGATGATTTAGGATATGGTGATCTTTCATATTTGAATGAAAAAGGGAGAATTAAAACTCCCAACCTGGATAGAATGGCCGAAAATGGCGTTGTATTTAACGATGCTCATTCCTCTTCAGCAGTCAGCACTCCATCCCGATATGGAATACTAACTGGACGTTACAATTGGCGGTCAACATTGAAAAATGGGGTATTGGGTTGGTATGATAAACCTTTGATAGCAGGAGATAGAACTACTATGGCCAGTATGCTGAGAAATCAGGGTTATCATACTGCTTGTATTGGAAAATGGCATTTAGGTATGAATTTTCCTACAAAAGATGGCGAGAAACCTGTTGATACACCTGATGCATATAATCTCGATTTTTCAAAAGAAATAACGGGAGGACCTTGTGATGTCGGATTTGAATATTTTTTTGGCGTTGATGCACCCAACTATCCTCCTTATTGCTTTATTGAAAATCGTCATACAATAGGAATGCCGGACTTTTATTATCCGCTTAGTAAAGAAATGGATGCCCGTCCCGGAAGAGGATTGGCTAATTGGAAAATGGAAGAAATTCTCCCTGCTTTAGAAGAAAAAGCTGTTATGTATATAACTCAGGCAGCAAGTAATGAAGATCCGTTTTTTCTTTATATCCCGTTAACTTCTCCTCATACACCGATTGTTCCGACGGATGAATTTGCAGATCAGTCGAAATTGAATAAATATGCTGATTTTGTGATGCAATCGGATGCTGTGGTAGGGAATATAATGAAGGCACTGGCAGATAATAATATTGCGGATAATACAATAATTGTCTTTACTTCCGATAATGGCTGTTCTCCACAAGCTGATTTTAAACTACTTGCAGAAAAAGGGCATAACCCTAGTTATATTTTCCGTGGAATGAAATCTGATTTATTTGAAGGAGGACACCACATTCCCTGTATTGTCAGTTGGCCTTCAGAAATTAATCATCATCGTGTAGACCAGACTATTAGTCTGATTGATTTTATGGCTACATTTGCTTGTATAACGGGCTATGAATTGTCTGATGACGAAGCAGAAGATAGCTATAATATATTGCCTCTGTTGATCCAGGCAGATTACAAACCAAAAATACGTGAAGCAACTGTATACCATTCTATTAGAGGTGGCTTTACTATTTGTAAAGGCGATTGGAAATTACTTTTATCTCCCAGTTCAGGCGGATGGAGTTTTCCAAAACCGGGAAATGATGATGAACTTATTAAAACTTTACCTTCCATACAACTATATAATATGAAGGATGATCCGGCAGAAACTAATAATGTGTATGCCGAATATCCTGAAATTGTCAATGAACTTAAAGCTTTGATGACTAAGTATGTCAAGGAAGGGCGAAGTACTCCCGGAATTCCTCAAAAGAATGATGCACCTGAGGTTTGGAGGCAATTGAGTTGGATGAAATAATTAAAAAAATAAAAATATAGAGACTTTTCTTGAGGAAGGGTCTCTATATATCCGTCTATTTATCACCAGAGCAGGAATATATAAACGAATATTTTAAAATCAATATCATGAATTCTCTAAAATGTTTTCAATTCTTAATCTTTCTTCTGATATTATTATCCTGTCAAAGCAAGGAGAAAATGGCTAATGAAACCCTGTGGACCGACATGTATAATATTACTTGGGAGCAACCTTCATTGAATGCTTCGGAGTCTATGCCTTTAGGTGGAGGAGATATCGGTTGTAATGTTTGGGTTGAATCGGGTGATATTCTGTTTTATATGCAGAAAAGCGGTAGTTTTAGTGAAAATGGCGAATACCTGAAATTAGGGCGCGTCCGTTTACGTCTTACGCCTAATCCTTTTGCCGGAGTGACTGGTTTTCAACAATCTCTCAGGCTGGAAGACGGTTCGATTCTGATTTCGGCCGGTGAAGAAGATAAAGAATCGGTTCATATTAAAATGTGGGTGGATATTTTTACACAATCCATTCACTTCGATCTGCATTCGGATAAAAAAATAGCCATGGAAGCTTTTTATGAGAACTGGAGAACGGAGGATCGGGAGTTGGCTAATGAAAAGAGAGGTCGTTTCGGATGTTTTGGAATGGAAGGTTATCCGGGGGAAGTGATTAAGAAGAAAGATCAGATTGCTTTTTCGGAAAACGGTATCCTGTTTTACCATCGGAATGCGGAAAATACATTATCACCTGATGTGATGATAGAGCAACAGAAACTGACTAAATATAAAGATGAGATTTGTAATACTATCAGTAATCTGACGTTCGGAGGTTTTATGTTTGGCGATAATCTGGTAGCCGGTGATGTAACGGAAGGAAGGTATTGTAACACTGATTTTAAAGCATGGTCTTTGAAAAGCAAGGAAACCAGCAATAATTATCATCTACAGATTGTTACTCACAGGGAACAGACTCCGGATATGAACCAATGGACAACCCGTTTAAAAGAAAAAGCAGCATTGGTGGATAAGGAGAAAGGAAATCCGGGAAAAAATGCGGAATGGTGGCGGCAGTTCTGGAACCAAAGTTGGATTATCACTGATCCGGCCCGGAAAGATACAGGTAGTTTATGGGAAGTTGGACGTAATTATCAACTCTTCCGCTATCAGCTGGGCTGCAATATGTATGGAGAATATCCATCCAAGTTTAATGGTGGTAACCTTACATTCGATCCGGGATATGTCGACCCCAAAATGGAGCATGATCCTGATTGGCGCCAATGGGGCGGCGATGTCTTTACCGCACAAAACCAACGTCTCCTTTTCTGGCCTATGCTGAAGAGTGGCGATTTTGACGGGATGATTGCCCAGTTCAATTTATATAAAAGAGGATTACGCGGTGCCCAGTTAAAAGTCCGGGAGTATTTCGGACATAACGGGGCCGTGTATTGTGAATATGCAAATGATGCAGGTTTGGATTTTGGTGCCGGATGGGGATGGGAAGGAAGTAAAATGAGACAGCGCGGGAAGGAATTACCGTTCGGCTCACCTGAGATAAAAGCTGTCAATACCTATTTTGAGCCTGTTGAACAAGGAGTTATGGCTAACGGTTCCATCTCTTATCATTGGGAATCACAGGTAGAACATGCGTATATGCTTTTGGAATATAATCGTTTCACCGGAAGAAATATTGATGAATATATGCCTTTTATCAAGAATGCCTTGATTTTCTTCGATGAGCATTATCAAAAAAGGCAGCAGATGAGGGCTGGGAAGACGTTGGATGAAAACGGGAAGCTGGTTTTCTTTCCGTCTACTTCGTGCGAGTCCTATCGGGGTGCAAAAAATCCGGCGGATCTGGTTTCCGGTATCCGTTCCTGTCTGGAATCGTTGCTGGTGTTGCGGAGCGACTCTGTGTCGGATAAGGACAGAGCCTATTTCTCCGCTTATCTGGAACGATTGCCCGATTTATATTATGATGTGATAGAGGGTGATACGGTTGTGAAACCGGCAGAATCCTATATCAAGTATCAGAATGTGGAGTGTCCGCAGTTTTATCCTCTTTTTCCTTTCAACCGTTACGATATAAACAGTAGTGAGATTCCTGTATTCAGAAACACATGGAAACATGGGAATTTCCCGAAGAATATGGTAATCAGCTGGCATCAGGACGGCATTTTTTATGCCCGGATGGGGATGGTAGAGGAGGCGTATCAGTATAATAGGCAGAAACTGAAGGATTCGGAACGACGTTTCCCCACGTTCTGGGGGCCAGGGCACGATTGGGTACCGGATCATAATTGGGGAGGCTCGGGTATGATCGGTTTGCAGGAGATGTTATTGCAAACTATAGGAAACAAGATACATGTATTACCTTGCTGGCCGAAAGACAAAGATGTCTGTTTCAAGTTGCATGCTCCTCAAAACACAACTGTGGAAGTGGAATATAGAAATGGTGAAATACAAAAGCTGGAAGTTTTGCCGGAAAGCCGGATGAGAGATGTTGAACTGTTTTTGGAATGATTAAAAATATATTGCTGAGTGAAATAGCAGGTTGAGGTGATATTCAGTGTGTGAATACAACCGGAAAGTCCTTCCTTGCAAACCTTTGCGTAGATTTTTCCCGGCACTTATTTTTAAGTCAAAGATTAATACTGTATTTTTGATCAAATTATCATATCATAATAAACACACACATGAAAAAAATCTATTCTTTTCTGCTTGGGACAATGCTTTTTACAGCATGTTCGCAAACGCAAGAAGGAGGTATGCCTTTTCAAAATACGATTAAGATTGAAGAGGGGGACAGTCAGGAACTCATCATTGAAAAGGCGGCCCATGTTGTTCCGACTCCGAACCAGTTGGCTGCACTGCAAAATGAATTTATTGCTTTTATTCACTTCGGGCCGAATACGTTTACCCGGATGGAATGGGGGAACGGTATGGAAGATCCTAAAATATTCGATCTGAAAGAGCTCGATACCGATCAATGGTGTGAGGCGATGAAAGCTGCCGGGATGAAAATGGTTATCCTGACTGCGAAACACCATGATGGCTTTGTGTTGTGGCAGAGTAGGTACACAAAGCACGGGATTATGTCTTCCGGTTTTGATGATGGAAAAGGAGACGTTCTGAAAGACCTGTCGGCTTCTTGTCAGAAATACGGACTGAAGTTAGGTGTTTATCTTTCGCCTGCCGATTTGTTCCAGATAGAAAGCCCGGATGGTTTATATGGAAATCTAAGTAAATACACTAAACGGACCATCCCGCGCGAAGTTCCCGGCAGGCCGTTCGCTAATCAAACGAAATTTGAATTTGTAGTGGATGATTACAATGAGTATTTCCTGAACCAGTTGTTTGAGGTCTTGACAGAATATGGTCCTATACACGAAGTCTGGTTCGATGGTGCCCATCCGAAGCGGAAAGGCGGACAGACCTACAACTATCCTGCCTGGAAAGAACTGATTCATAAGTTGGCTCCGGATGCCGTTATTTTCGGTCGCGAAGATGTGCGCTGGTGTGGTAACGAAGCCGGAGGAACAAGACCGACCGAATGGAATGTAGTTCCTTATCCGGCAGATCCGGATACCATGACGCAGTTTGCCGATATGACAGATGCCGTATTGGGTGGACGTGACGAATTGTATAAAGGAAAATATCTTCATTATCAACAGGCTGAAACCAATACATCCATCCGCGAAGGTTGGTTTTACCGGGACGATACACATCAGCAGGTTAGAAGTGCCGATGATGTATTTGATATATATGAACGGGCAGTTGGTGGAAACTCGACCTTCCTGCTGAATATACCGCCTAACCGTGATGGGAAATTCTCTCCCAGGGATGTCGAATCGTTGAAAGAAACCGGTAAACGTATCCGTGAAACATATGGTACGAATTTGCTGGCTGGAGCCAAAGGACCGAAAGAGGTGTTGGATGGAAAAGAGGATACTTATTTGTTGATGAAAGATAAGGAGTTCACTGTTAAGATGCCTTCTCCGGTAACGATCAACCGTATCATGCTTCAGGAAGCGATTGCGAAGAATGGGGAGCGTGTGGAAAAACATGCGGTAGATGCCTGGATCGACGGTGCCTGGAAAGAGATTGCCGTTTCCACCAATATCGGATATAAACGCATACTTCGTTTTCCGGAAATAACAACCGATAAACTTCGTTTCCGTTTATTGGAATCGCGTCAGACTCCGGCTATCAGCCATATATCCGCCCATTATTATAAATCCCGTCCGCCTCAGTTGGGTTTCCGGCAGGATATGAACGGAATGGTTACGATCGAACCCAAATTGCAGGACTTCGGGTGGAAGTCTCATGGCGAGAATGCCGCCGGAAACCTGAACGCCGGTTATAAGATCTATTATACGACTGACGGAACAGAGCCGACTGAAGCATCCGCCGAATATACGGAACCTGTGCAGCTGGATCGTTGCGAACTGAAAGCCGTGGCTGTTTTACATGGCGAGAAAGGAACAGTGTCCGGTGAACGACTGGGGTTGATCAAGAAAGACTGGAAGTTGTTGGATGCAAAAGGGGGGAGTAATCCGTCCCTTCTTGCTTTAGATTTGGGTAATAATCAGGATTTGAATGGGTTTGCCTACAAACCACAGACCGGCAAAGGTTTTAAAGGGGGAGTGACAAAAGGAACTTTTAAAGTCAGCGATGATGGCAAAAACTGGCGAACGGTGGAAAGTTTTGAATTCGGTAATTTGATTAACGATCCGAGCAAACGGTACCATTATTTCAAGAAGTCAGTCTCTGCCCGTTATGTACGTTTCGATATAACAGAAATGGCACAGGGACAGTTTACAATAGGTGAATTAGACCTGCTCTGATTGAAAATGGCTTAAATACTTTTGATGTCTCCGGAAAACAACTACTTTTGTTGTCCGGAGACATTGTTTTATCAATTATAATTCTAATATCATCATTATGCGCATTTTATCTTATTTTTTGTTCGTATTCGCTTTTGTTGCGTGTGCGGAAACACCAAGGGAAGAGCCATTGTCTTTATGGTATGATCGCCCGGCGGAGAACTGGAATGAAGCCTTGCCCATAGGGAACGGTCATGCAGGTGCTATGGTGTTCGGAGGTGTAGACTCGGAACAGTTACAGTTGAATGAAAATACTTTATACAGTGGAGAGCCTTCGGTCATCTTCAAAGATATAAAGGTCACCCCGGAGATGTTCGACAAAGTGGTGGGGTTGATGAAAAAAGAAAAATATAAAGAAGCAACCGACCTGGTATGTGAAAACTGGCTGGGACGTTTGCATCAGTATTACCAACCTTTTGCCGATCTTCATATTAAGAACAATAAATCCGGTGAAGTCAGCGAATACAAGCGCGACCTGAATATATCGGATGCCATAGCCGGTACGCGTTATGTGCAGAACGGCATAGCATATGAACGTGAGGTCTTTGCGTCGAATCCGGAGAATGTAATTGTTGTCCGCCTGAAAAGTAATAAGCCGGACGGGATTGATATTTCCCTCAATTTCACATCGGAGCATCCGACTGCTGTACAAAAAAGCAAGAACGACCGTCTGGCCGTACAAGGCAAGGCTCCCGGATATGTGGAACGTCGCACGTTCGAACAGATGGAAACCTGGGGCGACCAGCATAAACATCCGGAGCTGTACGATGAGAAAGGCAACCGGAAGTTTGATAAACGTGTATTATACGGTGAAGAGATAGACAACAAAGGAATGTTGTTTGAGGCACAGATCAAGCCTGTTTTACCTTCAGGCGGTACTTGCGAAATCACAGATTCAGGTATACATGTTAGCGGAACGGATGAAGTTTATTTCGTCATGAGTCTGGCTACCAGCTATAACGGTTACGATAAAAGTCCGAGCCTGGAAGGTATAGACCCGGCTCAGAAAGCTGCCGGTATATTGGATAAGGCTGTTGCCTATGATTACAAAGAGTTGAAAAAGAGACATCTGGATGATTACCGGAATTTGTTCGACCGGGTAAAACTGAAGCTGGTATCAGACCAGGAACAACTGGCTTTACCTACCGACGAACGTATTATCCGTTTTGATGAAAAAGCTGACCCGGCTCTGTCTGCCTTACTGTTCCAGTACGGTCGTTATCTGATGATTAGCGGTTCGCGTCCCGGCGGCCAGCCGTTGAACTTACAGGGAATCTGGAATAAGGAAGTCGTTCCGCCATGGAACTGTGGATATACTATGAATATCAATCTGGAAATGAATTATTGGATGGCAGAGACTGCTAATCTGTCGGAATGTCAGGAACCCTTATTTACTCTGATTAAGGAACTGTCGGAAACCGGAGCAGAGACTGCCCGCGACATGTACGGTCGTCGGGGTTGGGTGGCTCATCATAACACTTCCCTCTGGCGCGAATCCCTGCCGAACGACAATGTCCCTTCCGCCTCTTTCTGGCCGATGGTACAGGGATGGTTATGCAGCCATTTGTGGGAGCATTACCTGTATTCCGGTGATAAGGAATTTTTGAAAAATACGGCTTACCCGTTGACGAAAGGTGCTGCCGAATTCTTTGCCGACTGGTTGATCGACGATGGAAAAGGCCGTCTGGTTACTCCCGTCGGTGTCTCTCCGGAGAACTGGTTTATTACTCCCGGCGGCGAAAGAACCGCTTTGAGTATGGGCCCGACGATGGATATGGCGATTATTCGTGAAACATTCGAGCGGACCATCCAAATGTCTGAAATGTTTAACCTGGATACCGATTTCCGCAAAGAATTGGAAGATAAACTGGCTAAACTGCTTCCTTATCAGATAGGTAGCCGCGGCCAGTTGCAGGAATGGATGTACGACTTTAAAGAGCAGGACCCGCAACACCGCCATTTATCTCATCTGTACGGTTTCTATCCGGGCGACCAAATCACACCGGATAAAACGCCTGAGTTGTTTAAGGCTGTAGAACAGACATTGAACTTGCGTGGCGACGCAGCTACCGGTTGGTCAATGGGCTGGAAGATTAACTGTTGGGCCCGTCTGCTGGATGGCAATCATGCCTATGAAATTATCAGGAACTTATTCAATCCGGTTCAGTTCGGGCCGAAGAAAAGAAACGGCGGAGGTTTATACAGTAATTTGCTGGATGCTTGTCCGCCTTTCCAGATCGACGGTAACTTCGGATATGCTGCCGGTGTAGCCGAGATGTTGATGCAGAGCCATGCCGGATTTATCCAGTTATTGCCGGCCTTGCCTGATGTATGGGGCGAGGGGGCCGTGTCCGGTCTGAAGGCACGTGGCAATTTCGAAATAGCGATGCAATGGAAACAAGGCAGTCTCTCAGAGGCGACCCTCCTTTCCAATAAAGGAAACGAATGCCGTTTGCGGACAGCTGTCCCGGTAACAATCAGGCAAGGAAGCAAGGAGATCGCATCGTCTTCTCCGGTAACTTCCAACGGGAAGGAATATTTCGAAACAGTATTTGCGACTACTGCGGGAACAAGCTACCGGGTAATTCCGGTTACGCCTTGATGTAATTCTTAAGCTCCGGTAAGTAACTCTATTTATCTGCTTATGTAATCTGTTGCCGACGCTGTCGGCAATATTGTTGACACTGTCGAAAGCTTTGCCGACACTGTCGTTTATTTAGCCGACAGCGTCGGCAACAGATTACATAGGCAATCAAGTAATAAAACATCCTGTTTAATAAAGATTTATCTTCGGATGGCAATAAATATAAAGCACATAACATAAAACAGATCTTTTATGAATAAGAAATTAACCTTATTAAGTACGGCCATGCTTTCAGCAACCAGCCTGTTTGCCGCCGACAAGAATCCCAACATCATCCTGATACTGGCGGATGACATGCGTGGAACAGCAATGGATTTCCTGGGTATCGAGGACATACACACTCCCAATCTGGATAAACTGGCTGCCGAAAGTACCGTCTTTACGAACGCTCATATCATGGGCGGAACCTCCGGCGCCGTCAGTATGCCGAGCCGTGCCATGCTGATGACTGGTAAATATCTCTACACCTTGGAAAAGCAGGGGGCAACTGTTCCGGAAGACCATAAACTGATCGGTGAAACATTGCAGCAGTCCGGTTATAATTCCTTTCATACCGGCAAATGGCATAACGGCTATCAGGCAATGAACCGTTGTTTCAATGATGGCAAAGGCATCTACTTCGGTGGCATGTGGGACCACTGGAACGTACCGCTCTACGACTACAATGCCGATTGCGACTATAGCAATAAACGCCCTGTCGTAAAAGATTGGGCAAAAAGCAATGTCATTACGTATGAAAAAGGCGAATATATGCTCTCCGGCAAACACTCGGTAGATATCTTTACCGAAGATGCCATCGAATATATCGAAAAACAAAAGGAAGCCGGCAAACCCTTCTTCCTCTCCGTTGCCTATATGTCGCCGCACGACCCGCGTACTATGCCGGACGAATACATGCGCCAGTACGACTTCGACAAAATCCAGTTGCCGCCGAACTATATGGATAAGCATCCGTTCGACAACGGTGAACTGGTGATCCGTGACGAGGTACTCGCCGCTATTCCCCGTGTGCCAGACGAAATCAAGAAGCATATCATGGAATACTACGCTATGGTTACCCATGTGGACCGCCGTGTGGGCGATATCGTGAAAGCCTTGAAAGAAACGGGTGAATATGAAAATACAATCATCGTCTTTGCCGGCGATAATGGATTGGCTGTCGGACAACACGGTCTGATGGGCAAGCAGAATGTGTATGAACATAGTGTCCGTGTTCCTCTGATGATTAAACAGGTAGGCAAAGATGTCAAAGGACAGAGGAGTGATAAACTGTGTTATCTGATTGACGTTTTCCCGACTTTGTGCGAGATGGTCGGTGCGAACATCCCTTCTTCGGTAGACGGTGTGAGCCTTGTTCCCGCCATCAAGGAAGACAAGCCGGTGCGCGATTATCTCTATTACAGCTACATGGATAACCAACGTGCCGTATCCGATGGCGAATGGAAGCTGTGCGAATATAATGTAAAAGGCGTGCGTACCACCCAACTGTTCAATCTGAAGGCTGATCCTTGGGAGATGAATAACCTGGCAGGAGAAAAGAAACATGCCAAACTGATTAAGAAACTGCGCAGGCAAATGACTTTGGAGCAGGAGAAAACGAAAGACAATTCGTCTTTCTGGAACGGATTTGTATTCTAAAATTACTATCTTTGCGGCTGTTTGAATAAAATAAAGAATTTAGAAATGGAAACAGTAGTAAGTGGCATCAGGCCAACAGGTAATTTGCATCTGGGGAATTACTTCGGAGCAGTAAAGAGTTTTCTGCAAATGCAGAATGAGTATAATTGCTTTTTCTTTATTGCAGACTGGCACTCCCTGACTACGCATCCGCGTCCGGAAAATATCCGTAACAGCGCGAAGACAATCCTGGCTGAATATCTGGCCTGCGGCATCGATCCCGAAAAGGCGACTATCTATATACAGAGCGACGTGCGTGAAGTGGCAGAGTTGTATCTCTACCTCAATATGAATGCCGGTATCGGCGAATTGATGCGTACGACTTCTTTCAAGGATAAGGCGCGTCAGATGCTTCATATCGACCGTGTAAATACGGCGGAAGGTGACGTGGAAAAAGAAATCTTCAACGAAGGAAACCGTCATAGTGTAAGTGCAGGCTTGCTGACTTACCCGACTTTGATGGCCGGTGATATCATCATCCACAAAGCCGTGAAAGTGCCGGTAGGAAAAGACCAGGAACAGAATATGGAGATGGCCCGTCGTTTTGCCCGCCGCTTCAATTCAACGTTTGAAGTCGATTTCTTCCCCGAACCAGCATCATTCCACTTGACAGAGAAGGCTGTAAAAGTGCCTGGCCTGGACGGTTCCGGTAAGATGGGTAAAAGCGAAGGCAATGCCATTTATCTGATCGACGATGAAAAAGCAATCAAGAAAAAGGTCATGAAGGCAGTCACCGATGCCGGTCCTACGGAACCGAACAGTGTGAAGCCCGAACCGATTGCCAACTTGTTTGCCATGATGGATATCGTTTCAACGAAAGATACATACGATTTCTTCAACGAAAAGTACAACAACTGCGAAATCCGTTACGGCGATTTGAAGAAGCAGCTGGCAGAAGATATCAACAACTTCTGTGCACCGATCCGCGAAAAGATTATCGACATCCGTTCCAACGAGGAATACATGGAGAAAGTAGCCCGCATGGGAGCCGAAAGAGCCCGCGAAAGTGCCTCTAAAACATTAGCGGAAGTGCGTGAAATTATCGGGTTTCGGCCGTATTGATTTCAGGATAGTTTAGGAGAAAAAAAGAGAGGCACGCAGAGATCTATTCTGTGTGCCTTTATAATATGGTGAAACCTCCTAATAAGTCTTCAACTTGTTCTTTTAGTTTCGGCAGATTTTTGTTAACAACTCCCCAGATAATGACGTTGTCGACTTTATCATAGCCATGGATTACAAAGTTACGTAAGTCAACAATCTTTCTGGCGTCATCTATCTGAATGTCGGGTTCCATATCTAATATGTGCTTTGCAGCTTCACCGATAATTTCCAGTTCCCGTTCTACTGCTCTACGCAATAGTTTGTTTTGTTCATAAGCGAAGAAATCTCTTTTCTCACCCAGATACTCCTCGATCGATGAGATCGATTGTTGTATATCATATAGATATTTCTGAATACTACGCGCCATAAAGAAGCTGTTTTGTCTGTTCTACATCGGCAATAAAGAATGGGTTTGAGAGTGAACGATGAGTGACAAGATCGATTTTCCTTCGAAACAACTCTGTTAGTTTATTATGTAAAAGAAAATAATTATCGGTATATTCTTCAATAGAAATATCCGGCTCGAACTCTATCAGTAGGTCGATATCGCTTTTTTCGGTAAATCGGGGTGTATTTACCGAACCAAAAGCATAAAGGCTTTTTACTTTATACCGCCGACAAAGCTCCTTTAGAGCTTCCAGTTTATTGTGTAAAATGTGGTTCATACTACCTCCTGTCTTTTTTGTTACACAACAAAGATAACAATCTTGCAATAAATCGTGCTGGATTTGATAATAGATTAACTATCCTTTAGCCCATAATTTCTTAAATATGTGATAAAGATGTTGAAATTATATCTGACTATCAAGAAATCTGCTTTACTTTGTGGTGAATAGTTACAGATAGCAAACGTATGGCAATCATTTCCAGCGGAGAGTTTGAACAGTATTTCAGGGATTTGTATAAACCTCTGTGCTTGTTTGCGCTTCGTTTCACTGAACGGTTAGATGATGCGGAGGATATTGTACAGCAAGCCTTTGCCGATGTATGGGATAAGAACATCAATAATGTGTTGATTGAGAATCTTAAATCCTATATGTATCAGGCGGTACGCAACCGTTCCCTGTCGCTGGTGACTCAGCCGGTCGAATTGCAGACTACCGACCAGTACCCGGATATGGAAGACGTGTCGGAAGAAGAGCAGATGTATAATGCCGAACGCGATGCCCGATTGTGGAATGCCATCGACGGTTTACCTCCCGAACGCAAAAAAATCTTTTTACTTTCCAAACGCGACGGCCTGAAATACCAGGAGATCGCGGAAGAACTGAATATCTCAATCAAGACGGTTGAGAATCAGATGGGTAAGGCTTTGAAAGCGTTGCGGGAAACAGCTGTGCGTATCTATAACTTTCTCTTGGGGCTGGCGTGACCTGAGAAAAAAGTTTTATCCGGAGTAGGGGTTTTTTCCATTAACTCTGTCTTAGAGACAAAAGGTATTACAAATTTTTGTTTCACTAAGAATGAGAGAAATGATGATGAAGAAGATTACATCTTGCGTGATGTTGATGATGATGTTGATGTGTGTGACGGAGGTTAGTGCACAATGGTCTGTAACTCCTGAGGCCGGAATGAATGTGACGAAGTATAAGGGATCACTTTCCGCGATTGGCTTTAAAGCCGGTGCAGCCGTGAGCTACACTTTTGGATCGGGATTGTTTTCCCTTCAGTCCGGTCTGTATTATGTACAGCGAGGAACGGGGAAAAGCTTTTTTGGAACGGCTTATGGTAAAGGTATTGACCAGGACGGTAAAGAACAGGACCGTTATATATCCTTCTCTCCGGGCGGTTTATGGTGCGGTGGTAGCGGCGATATGGGATATTATGGCTCTTATTTTAGTAGTGGCAAAGGATTCTTTCCACAGGATATGCGAGTAGATGGTATCACATTGAGTGAAGGAAGTACTCGAAGAGACTATTTGCAGTTGCCGATCCTGGGCCGTTTTAACTGGAAGGTTGGCAAAGATGTAAAGTTGCATATAGCTGCCGGCCCTTATTTGGCTTATGGGATTTCCGGAAAGACTAAGTCTAAAACAATGGAAATGTCAGAAAAGGGATATTCAACAACGGATGAATCTTGGAACCCATTTGGACAACACATTAGTTATAGACGTTTCGACTGGGGTTTTATGTTGAATGCAGGTCTGGAAGTAAAACGCTTTACGCTGAATGTCTCGTATGATTTAGGACTAGGTAAAGAATATAAATCTCAGAATATGGATTTGAAATATCAAACCGTAAGTTTTACAGTAGGATATAGATTTTAGAGAATTAAATAAATATGAACAACGAGCAGGAACATAAACTGGAACAACGCATTCGTTTCGTAGCGAAACACTACGAGGAAGGACGTTTGGATACTGATAAGGCTTGGCAAAAGTTTGCCGGCAAGCATCAGGTGCGCCGTACGGTCTCTTTCCGTCGCTACTGGATGGCGGCTGCATCGGTGTTGTTGCTGCTCATTGGTTTTGGTACCTATTTTATAACCGATCGTAATTCGCCCGAATGGGTTGCTGTTACGACCGAACCGGGACAAATCATGGAAGTTTACCTGCCCGACAGCACATTGATTTCGATGGCTGGTAATTCTTCCATCCGATATGATAAAAAAGCTTACGGAAAAGAACGGCGTGTAGTGGAGATGAAAGGAAAAGCCTTTTTCCAAGTGACGCGGAATGAAGCACGCCCCTTCTCTGTATATACTGAACGGACGGAAGTCACCGTGCTCGGCACTAGTTTTCAGATAGATGAACAGCCGGACGGGACGGATGTGGATGTGATGACCGGTAAAGTCAGCTTTGGCGCTACCGGATGCGAAACGGACAAAGTGATATTAACCGCCGGAATGTCGGCCTCCTATTCTATGGAAAGTAAAGGAATCACGATACTTGAAGAAGAAGACCTAAATACCCTGTCGTGGAAAACCCGGCAGTTGCGCTTCAATGACACCCCGCTGGAGAAGGTGGTTAGCGATCTGAGTGAATATTATCAGGTGAATATAATCAATAAAGCAGAAACCCCGAATCTGAAACTGACGGCCACTTTCAATGATCTTCCGCTGGAAGATGTTTTATTGGTTATCAACCAGACACTCGATACCCGTCTGGCTCCTGACCCCAATAAATAAGTAATCTATGGAACGTATATGGATATTGCTGACAGGGCTTCTTATGCTTTTTTCCCAGGTAAAAGCCAGGGAAGAAGCCTTCGTTGTCGATCTTCCGGTGGAACCGACGCCTACGGTTACGATGGACAAACGACAGGTCCCTTTGTTGGAAATCTTACAGGAACTGGAAAAGCAAACCGGAATCTTTTTCTCCTATGAATCGTCTTTGCTGGATGAGTTTCCGAAAATCTCATTCAAGGCACAGGATGAATCGCTTTCCTATTGCCTGAGAAGATTATTTTCCACCTTGCCTCTTACTTACCGGCAGACAGGACAGATCGTGATACTGAAACGGAAGCCGCGGCTGTATACGATCAGTGGCTTTGTCCGCGATTCGGTGTCGTATGAAAGTCTGATCAATGCCAATGTATTTGAACGCAAATCCAGAACCGGTACGACTTCCAATAATTATGGTTTTTATAGTATCACGCTTCCACCCGGAAAAGTCACTTTGCGGGCCTCTTATGTCGGGTATGAAGCGAAAGAGGTGACATTTGAATTGTCTTGCGATACATTGATAGATATACCATTGCTTTCGTCGAGGGCATTGGGCGAAGTGGTCGTGGAGGGACTGAATCCCCGATCGGAGGTATTAAGCACACGAACCGGGGTTGTGGAGGTACCTGCCCGGCGCATCAAGTCGATGCCGGCCCTGCTGGGGGAGACGGATGTGGTGAAAACCCTGCAACGACTGCCCGGTGTTGCAGTGGGGACCGAAGGGATGACCGGACTCTATGTCCGGGGAGGTGATGCGGATGGGAACCTCTTTTTGCTGGATGGCAATCCGGTTTATCACACCAACCATCTGCTCGGTTTCTTCTCCGCCTTTAACCCGGATGCCGTCAAAAATGCAACATTTTATAAAGGAAGCTTTCCTGCCGAATATGGGGGAAGGCTTTCGTCCGTAGTAGACGTAAGGACAAATGATGGCGATAGGTATGAATATCATGGTAATCTTTCGATTGGTCTGCTGGCTTTGCGGGGCAACCTGGAAGGTCCTATCGTAAAAGGAAAATCATCTTTCAATGTGTCTGTCAGGCGTACCTGGATGGAGCTGATTACCTGGCCTTTGCTGAAAGCTCTCAACAGCGGGGAAGAGAAGAAGATCAGGGGTGGTTATCATTTCTTCGATATGAATGCGAAAGTAAACCACTCCTTTAGTGACCGGACACGCGGTTATATGAGTTTTTATATGGGAAGCGACAGCTATTTGAACGGAGAGGAGAAAGACGAAGAAGATCGTGTAGGTAAAGATTTCCGTTGGCGCTGGGGGAACCTGATCGGTTCGGCCGGGATCAGCCATGTGTTCAGTAATAAATTGTTTGCTACGTTTACGGCAGGCTATACGCGTTATCGTTCGCATATCCAGCAGGATAAGGAAGGGTATACTTTATCGCCCAATCGGAAGGACCGGCAGTTATTCGGTCAGGAAAACCATTACCGTTCGGCGATGGAAGATGTCAGCCTGCGTGCGTCTTTCGATTATCGTCTGCATGAGAAACATCGCCTGAAGTTCGGGGGAGACTATCTTTTCCATAATTTCCGTCCGGAGCAGAATACGATGAAGAGTCTATATAAAGATTCTGTCAAATCGCAGGAGACCAATACGGTCTATGCAAACTCGCTGATCCACGGGCACGAAGTGTCTCTGTTTGCGGAAGAAGAGATGCATGTGATGGAACGCCTGACCGCTAATGTCGGTTTGCGTGCAACGACCTTTCATGTGCAGGGAGAGACTTATTTCTCTTTGCAACCCCGTTTATCCGCCCGTTATTTGTTGACGCGTAATTTATCGGCAAAACTGTCGTATTCGAAAATGAACCAGTATATCCATTTACTTTCCAATTCTTATATCAGCCAGCCTACGGATATTTGGGTGCCCGTTACCCGTAATATCAGGCCGATGAATGCCCACCAGTTTACAGCTGGTCTTTATTATACATTACACAGGCAGTATAATTTTTCCGTGGAAGGATATTTCAAGCGGATGAATAATCTGATAGAATATAAAGACCGCATTCCGGTCGGTACGGATTATTCTAACTGGGAAGAGCGGGTTGGTATGGGATATGGTCGTGCGTATGGTATGGAGTTGATGGCACAGAAAAAGTCCGGACGCCTTTCCGGCTGGATCGGTTATACGCTGTCCTGGTCTGACCGCCGTTTTCCGGACGGTAGTGTGAACAAAGGGCGTCGTTTCCCATCCAAATACGATAACCGGCATAAGATTGATCTGGTGGCGACTTATAAAATTTCCCGTAAAGTAGAGTTGACTGCCGCCTGGATGTTTGCCTCTGGTAATCATATTACTATCATGGATCAATTGTATCTTGGAGGGACAGGGCAAACTGGCAATGGCTATTTGCAGGGAGAGTCTGGTATTATGGGAAATGACAGGGTGGGATATGCTGCCAGTTCGCGTAATAATTATCAGTTGTCTCCTTACCACCGTCTTGATTTGGGTGTCAATTTTTATCGTTATAAGAAGAAAGGGCGGCTGGGTGTCTGGAATCTGAGCCTTTGCAATGCTTATTGTCATCCGAATCCATTTTCGGTCAGGACAAAATATTATACAGATCATGAGACAGGGAGGAAGGATGTTTTCCTGGAACAATCCATTCTTTTTTTGTTCCTTCCGTCTGTTTCTTATACTTATAAATTCTGATTGTTATGAAGAAGCTGTCATTTATACTGTTCCCGTTATTATCCCTTCTTTTCTCAATCGCTTGTACGCGTGATGTGGAATTGAAGATCGATTCTGTTTCTCCGGCACTGGTGTTGAATGCTTCCATAACACCGGAACGTGAAGTTGCAGCATTCCTGTCGAAAAGTTGGTTTCTGATGGACAGTGTTCCGGAATATGATTTACCGGAAACAGGAGTGAAGATAGATGTATATGTGAATGATACTTTCCGGGGAACGATGTCACGTTCGGATAATCCGGCGGATAGTAGCGAATATAAAGGGCAGTTCAAACTTCCGGGGTGTTATGTACAGACTGGTGATAAGGTACGACTTGAAGCCGATGCTCCGGGATTCGACCCGGTAAGGGGCGAAACGCTCATCCCTTCACAAACTGAAATAGCATTACTTGATACAGCCCGTATGATAACGTCGGGTTCGCTTCTTTTTCGAATATATCTGACATTTGAGGATAAGCCTTTCGACCGGAATTATTATCGCCTGGTAGTAGAACGCCTGATCGAATACCACAAGGGTGACCAGGTGAAGTGGGTAAGTTCATTCTGTGATAGTTGGGGAGAATCACATCAGGTCTCCGGTGATCAGTTTGAAGTGCCGTCTCCCTGGGGGATATTTTCATTGTCATATGATGATCCGGTTTTCCAACCGGGGATTCCTTCATCGGGAATTAATGACGGAACGTATTGCCGTGGTGTATTTTCTGATGATATGTTTAATGGAAAAGAATATACGGTGACGAGTTCATTTTATCCGATAAACTCATTGGAGACGGATTCGGTAACCGCCATTGTACATTATGATGTACATCTGTTATCTATTTCAGAGTCTTACTACAATTATCTGAAGGTGATTCGGAATTTTTCAATATCATTGGGTGACGCCTATGTGGATGGTTTGTTGGAACCTGCTGAAACCTATTCGAATGTGGTTGATGGATTCGGGATTGTAACAGGATACCGTATTTCCACCCGCCGTATAACAATGCCTTTTGACAGTTTTTCGTACGAGTGGAGTAACAGTTATTATCCATTTGAATAGATTATATTTTCGAACTATGTAATTTTTTATAGATCTCGATACGGGCTTCTCTCTCTGCCTGTGTCAGGCTGGCCGGCAATTCAATAGTTGTTCGCGGACCTACTGAAACGAGTATCACTTCGCCAACGCTTTTTTTATACTCTTTCAGTGAATTCTCAATTAATTGATTGGCCTGATTTCTGTCTGACCGCATGTTGATTTCCCTTTTCATACTTTTGTATATTTAATATTAAGTGATATCGTCTTCCGGATTTTTATTCTCCGGTTCGTTCTCCAAAGAGATATTGATCGCATTCATACCCTTCAACCCACGTTCCAGGTCGAATGTTACAATATCACTTTCTTCAACCTTTGAAAGTAAATTGTTTACGTGGAAAAAATATCTTTCACCTCTTACCAGTTCTTTGATAAAACCGAATCCTTTGGATGTGTTGAAGAAATCGACTTTACCTTTTAATATAACCGGTTCCTCTTTTTCCTTTTTAGGTACTGAGATCATTATTTCTTCCTGATTGATCTCTTCTTTTTTGAGATCCTCAGCCGGTGGGGTTGATGAAATAACACCATTCTCATCGACATAGGCAATCATATCCTCAAAACTGCTTGTCTTGCCGGATAACTTCTTTTCTTCTTTCTTCTTTTGCTTTTCTGCTCGTTTAGCGAGTCTTTTCTTTTCATTTTCACGTTTGTCAACTGTCATTGATCTTGCCATATAACTTTTTTTTAAGATAAATACTAAGTGGAGTGAGGAGTATAATTATAAAAGAGAGACCTGCTTAAAATGATAAGGAGAACTGTGCAATAATGATTTATATCTCTAACTCTTCTACAAAGATACGAAAACTTCCGAAAACTTTGGCAAAACTAAGTGGATAAAGTAAGTGGCTGGAAATTAGAAATGTTCGCCGTATCTCGCTTCATTCTGCCCGGAAGTAAAATAGCAGAATATAGCATGGTTAAGCCAAAGATTTCTGACTTGTCCGTTGCCTTTTTGAGTTGCCTTTTATGGCGTAAAATACCTCCGGCAACATGGCGAATAAAGCCCAGACCCCCAAAGAACACTCGTTTTTGCTCTTAGTTCCGTCCAAAGGTACGCAATTTTTTCCAGCAGAGAGGAAAAGATGCCTTTTGAACAGGAAATATGAGTTTTATTCTCCCTGCGGCGGAATACTGCATACCTTCAAATAGCTCTATATCAGGTAAATTTGCATTAATGATTAGAGTTATGAAACAGCAAGAGTTAAAGGTGTCGTTCTACCTGAAAAAGAACGAAATCAAAGAGGACGGCAGATGTCCCCTTATGGCAATACTGAGTATCGGAAAATACTCCGAAACCACATTCAGCACCAAAACGAACGTGCCGCTATCCCTGTGGCAGTCGGGCCGTGCCACAGGGAAAAGCCAGATCGCCAACGAGATCAATCAACGGCTGGATGCCATCCGTGCCTCCGCCCTTTCCCATTACAAAGAGCTGTCAGCCGTCAACGAAAAAGTAACGGCGGAAAACGTAAAAACCCTCCTGCTGGGTATGGCATACGGTCAGGAAACGTTGCTCGATTATTTCCGTACCCATAATGAGAATTTCGACAAGCGTATCGGTGTAAACCGTAAAAAAGGTTCAGAGAAAGGCTACTGGCACGCCCTGGCCCACCTTACCAAATTTCTGGAAGTCAAATACAAACTTTCGGATATACCTTTCACGGCGTTGGACAGGTCGTTTATTGATAAATTCGACCTCTATCTGAAAATAGACTGCGGACTGGCACCGGGTACGATCATATTGCTTACCACCCGCCTGAACACGATTGTCGGGAACGCCATTGTCGAAGGTATCATCACCAAGAATCCCTTTGCAGACTATGAGCCGGAGCGCCCCAGGCACAAGCAAAAATACCTTATCCGCAAAGAGTTGGATAAACTAATGACAACCCCGCTTACCTGCCCGAAACATTACCTTATCCGCGATCTGTTCCTCTTTTCATGCTATACCGGCATTCCGTACAGCGATATGCGGAAGCTGACGAACGAGGATATTTTCATAGCGGAGGATAAGGTAGTCTGGATAAAAACGAGCCGGGAGAAAACAGGGATGGACTACGAGATACCCCTGCTCGAACTCCCGCTGCAAATCCTTGAACGATACAGGGATACTGCGGCCGGAGGCCGGTTGATTCCCATGTACAGTAATTCGGAAATAAACAGGGAATTAAAAATTATTGCCCACACCTGCGGTATCAACCGCCGGCTGACATTCCATTGCGGACGCCATACCTACGCTTCCGAAATTACGCTCTCGCAAGGCGTTCCCATCGAAACGGTGAGCCGTATGCTCGGGCACAGCCAGATTTCGACGACACAGATTTACGCGAAAATCACGAACGAGAAGATCGACGAGGATATGAAAGCACTCGAAAAAAGGATTACAGGGCGATTCAAATTTGCACTTTAAAATTGAAGATTATGAACACAGTAAATAAAGAAAATACAAAAAAGAAAAAACGCAGTACGTTTGCGATTTTATTCTATATCAACCGCACTAAAATCCGTAGGGATGGTATGTGCCAGTTACTTTGCCGCCTGAGTATCGACGGTGAAAATGAACAGATAGGGACAAAAGTTTCGGTTAATCCCGCTATCTGGGAGCCCGGAGAAGGCGAAAGCGGAGGCAGGGCCGCCGGAAAGAGCCGTAACGCGCTGGAGGTAAACAAGGCTATCGGCCTGCTTACCGGAAAGATTAACGGTCATTATAACCGGATATTGGAAAGCCAGGGTTTCGTCACGGCGGAACTTGTGAAAAATGCGCTCAAAGGCGTAGCCCAAAAGCCTGTTACGCTGATGAAACTATTTGAGGAACATAACGAGGAATTTAAAAAGCGCGTAGGTGTTGATCGCAAGAAAGAAGCATACGACATATATGTAGTATCGTATAACCACCTTCTTGCCTTCATACGGAAACAATACGATGCCGATGATGTAAGCCTGCGCAGCCTCGACCTGAACTTTTACGAGGCTTACGACCTCTTTTTAAGGACAGACCGGGGATTACAGCAGAAAACGGTTCACCAGCATCTGTATAACTTCAAAAAGATCACCAAGCGGGCTTTTAATCAGGGAACGCTCCGGCGCGATCCCTACATGAAGCTCTTTCCCGAACTGCCGCCGTTAAAGAGCCGTCACCTCAAACTGGAAGACCTGGAGAAACTGATGCGGCACCGCTTTAACAGACCTAATTTATGCCTTGCCCGTGATATGTTTGTTTTTTCGACATTCACAGGATTGTGTCACGCCGACCTTACCAGGCTGTCCGACGAGCATATCGTACAGGCAGCGGACGGCAGCCTGTGGATTGAGATTAAAAGGCAGAAGACCGGCACGGATTCCCGTATCCGCCTGCTGGAAATCCCGCTGCAAATTATGGAGAAATACCGCCCACAGAAAAAAGACAAGCACATATTTCATGTTTACGGCCGTGGTTATATGGGCAAACTGCTATGCGAGATCGCCGGGATATGCGGTACGGGCCACATCACCTTTCACAAGGCCCGGCATAATTTCGGAACGCATATCACGCTCTCTCAGGGTGTTCCCATCGAAACCGTTAGCCGGATGATGGGACATAAGAATATAACCACCACGCAGATATACGCCAAAGTAACCGACCGGAAAGTGGACGAGGATATGAAACAGCTCAGGAAAAGAACCGCATCCCAATCAAAAAAGATTACTTTGTACGAAGATGAAACGCTCCGGGCGGCTATCCGTTATCCCGGAGCAAGAAAAAACAAGCAAGTAGAACAATCAAACAATCTATAAATATGAATAACGAATCAATTACCATAGAAAAAGGGCGTGTAACCATTCGCCCCCGGCAGGGAACCGTATGGCTTACCCAGCACCAGATCGCCGACCTTTTCGGCGTGTTCGTATCAGCCGTAAACAGCAATATCCGCTCGATACTTAAAAACGGAGTTTTGAGAGAAGAAAAAGTATGCTTCCATGAAGCTACTGCCGGCGGCGGCAGAACACTCTATAATCTGGAAATGATAACGGCACTGGCTTTCCGGCTTAAATCCCTCAAAGCCGAACAGTACCGTCAGTGGATAATCGAACAGGCGGTAAATCCGCTTGTAATCTGGAAAATTCCGGGCATGGAGGCTATGCTGAATTAACTCCGCCCTATCAAAACAAAGAACGGCTCCATCACAGATTGGGGCCGTTCTTTCGTTTAGAGTAATTCCATTTCATCGAGGCATTGTTTTCGTCCGTCCTCCAGGAATTGTTGTATCTCCGATTCCTTGTAAATCACCTTTCCGCAAATCAGGTAATAAGGTATCCTGCCTGCGGAACGGTATTCCTGTAACGTCCGGCGGCTGATCTTCAAAATATCCGACAACTCTTTATCGGTCAGAAAACGCTGTCCGTTAAAGGTGCGTCTGTTGCCGTTATCCAATTTATCGAGCATTTTAATTGTCTTTTCCATACGGCGGAAAAAGTCGGCCACGCACGGTTCCTGCTTGTCTATTAAATAGCTGTTCATGGCGTTGCGATAATTGGATGGTGCGACATTTCCAGCAGTTTCTGCACATCTTCCGGCTTATAGAATATCTTATGCCGGATTTGACTACACGGCAGCAACCCTTTTTCCCTGTAATATTGCAGGGTGCGTTTGCTGATTCCTAAAATCTGGCAAACCTCCTGATGATCCAGCCATTTCTTCAGCCCCAGATCATCCTGCCTGCGGCACAATGTTTCGGCCTTCGCTTCGATTGTTTTCATACGCTCGGCCAATGCGTTGAAAACCTTTACACTTATGCTTATCAATTCCATACTTCTACATTTTGGCCATTCCCGGAAAGCAAATATAAGAAGTCTGGAGCATCTATTTCCCGCTTCATTCTTTAGCGGATGCCTCTGTCCTTATACTGTCGGCTTCGGGCAGCCAAACAGTCGATCACTTCCATAGCTTAGTGTCCGCAGTGATTTTAATTCCCGTATAAAATCACTGTGCGTAATTTTTCTACTGTTCTCTGATATAACGTCTTCCTCATTTTCTTATGCCTTAAAGAGCCGGTTGTAATATGATGAGTTCTGTTGCCAGAAGCGAAGATATATCAGGGGTTCACGCACCCGAAAATTTTTGGCAAAAAATCTTCCGACATCGTTCCGACGTTGCGTATTTCTCACAAAAAATTTGCGTGTGCTAACCCCTTATCTTCCATGCTTCTGAAACAGAACTCATCACACCGGCTCCGTCACGGCATAAAAAAAAAGTCAGACGTTATGAGAACAGCAGAAAAAAATAATTGGAAACGAGAATCTATCAACCTTCCATCCAGCATAAAATTGGGAGCAAAGATAGTGGCGACCGTAGCAGGGTTTTACCTGTGGGGGGTGGACTTTATATGGGTGGTTTTGGGCGTGGTTTTCTGTTGGAATATCCTGAAAAGCATTGCTTCCTGCCTTGTATCTCTTATCTGCCTGATTGGCTTTTTCTATTTCCTTATTACTCACATTTTCTAATCAATTAAAATTCAAAGCCATGAGCGAAAACATTGGACATATTAAGTACGGGAGCGTTGGTTTAGGTTGTTGCGAGAACCTCTATTATACCACATACGACCAACTGAAAAAGGAACTGCCGAGGGCAACGTATCAACCCGGAAATTTGCAACCTGCGGATTACCTCAATCCAAAGTACCCTTTCCGATACCGCTTCCCCTTCCCGGATGAGAATCACGAAGAACTGTTTGGAAGTTACGAAGATTTTGAGCGAGGGTTTCAAATAGCAATTCCACGGTATCTGTTTAACGAGGGCGAATTGTCAATAGGACATAGTAATTTCTACATACGCCACGAACATACATCCGGCTATTCATTCGGCATGAACTTTCCCTGTCCGGGAGACGAAAAAAACGAAATGCCTTTTCAGGACTTACAAAACGTAAAGGGATACTTTGTACTTGAAATCGTACAGCAGAGAATCGTAGACAACCAATTAACCACGATTGCACGATGCCCGTTTTGTGGCAATAAATCCCGAATGACAGAGCAGGAAATTCAAATCATACACCGGATTATCCACAGCGGGACAACCTACTACAACGACCTTACAAAACAGGTAATTGACATTGCATTGGAGGGTTATACAAAATTCACTGAAATAAAATAGTCATCAATATGGGGCGGAGCCAATCCGCCCCACAAAATCCCAAGACGATGAGAACCGAAAATAAAGCAACCGATTATTTCAAAGCGACCATTCAGAACTATCTGGAGCAGAGGGCGCAGGAAGATGAACTGTTCGCACCCGTATTCGCCAACCCGAAAAAGAACATAGACGAGTGCGTGAACTACATACTCAACACCGTGCAGAAAAGCGGTATAAACGGCTTCACGGACGATGAAATCTATTCGATGGCACTTCATTATTACGATGAGGAAGACATTGATGCGGGTAAGCCGATAACGTGTCAGGTGGTAGTTAATCACACCATTGTTCTGACCGAGGAAGAAAAGGCACAGGCACGGCAAAAAGCTATTCAGAAAGCACAGGACGAAGCCTACGCCAAGATGAAGCAGGGCAAGAGCAAGCCGAAAGCCAAGCAACCCGAAGCCAACATACCCAATCTATTTAATTTCTGAAGCCATGAAACCGCAAAATAAATTCCAACAGCAAGTGGTAGAGGCAAGCAAGACTTTGCCCAAACTCACTAACAGGCAGATAGAATGGGGTTACAGGAATATTATCGAACCTATCGGGCACCGCACCGAGAAAGGAGTAATAACCTGTACCGAGTGCGGTCATTCATGGCAGGGCGCAGGATATTTAGTTTCCATTCTGACGGACTGCCATTGCCCGAACTGCCATACCAAGCTAAAGGTAGAAACGACTAAGAAACGGAAATTTGAAAGCCGTTACTATATGACCATTTTCACAGCACACAAGGGGTATCAGGTATTGCGTACCGTCATGTTCCTCTATTCGGCAAAGGTCGGGGAAACCGCCAAATACGACCATTCGGAGGTGATGCAACGGTGGATTGACCCAAGCGGAAAAAAGCATTGCACATTCGCACGGCTTCGGCAGACAATGGGTAATTGCTACATAGATTCGTGGATATTCGGCACTCCGCTGGAACTGCGTAACGAGAACGCCAATAATAAATTTTACGTGAATGTATATGAGCAGATTTCCACGGGCGTAATCTATCCCCGTCAGAAACTTATCCCCGAACTCAAACGAACAGGCTATAAAAAGGGATTCTACGGACAAAGACCGATGAACCTGTTTTGCACCCTGCTATCCGACAACCGTGCGGAAACCCTCTTTAAAACGGGATATACAAGCCTGCTATCGGAGATAATGAACAAAAGCAAAAGACCGATGGATAGTTACTGGCCGTCTGCCCGTATCTGCATCCGCAACGGTTACAAAATCAAAGATGCAGGATTATGGTGCGATTATATTGATTTCCTGCGCTTTTTTGGCAAAGACCTCCATAACGCCAAGTATGTATGCCCGTCAGACCTCCGTGCCGAACATGACCGCTATATGCAGAAAAAAGCGAAGATTGAGGAACAAGAAATCATAGCCAAAAACAGGGAAAAGGAAGCCGGATTCCTGAAAGCCAAAGCACGGTTTTTCGGACTGTTGTTTACCGATGGGCAAATCACCGTCCGAGTGCTTGAGAGCGTGGCAGAGATTATTTTAGAGGGTAAAGCGATGCACCACTGCGTAGGCAGTTACCACTCAAAAGCGGATTCGCTGATACTTTCGGCAATGGTGGACGGCAGGAAAACCGAAACCGTAGAGGTTTCCATATCCCAACTGCGCGTAATTCAATGCCGTGGAGCCTGTAACAACGTTACTCCCTACCATGAGCAAATTGTAAACCTTGTAAACAGCAATATGCCGCTTATCGCAGGAAGGCTGGCAGCATAAGACAGTAATCACCAATAAATTATAACGACATGAAAAAGTGTAGAATTGTAAAAACGGAAAACGGCTATGCCGTAAGGGGAACGAACTTCCTGCATCATTGCGATGCAGATAGGTACGCCTACTATTTGGCAAATACGCTGAATAACAGAGGGAAACTGATATACGTTGCCAACGTGGACGAAGCCATTGAAAAACACAACCAATTAGAAAAATTCACCAATGAGGATTGGTTGCGGTTGTGTTGGAAAAGGAATGTGGGAACTTACCTGCATACTCAAAATGTGTACGCATTAAAAGACAACTCGCTACACGGTAATGTACACCAATGGTACAAGGATGCCGACCAATGGTGGGAATATATGCCCACCCAAACCAAAGCCGTCATTTCGGGCATAGACAGCCAAACGGCGACAGACTACCATTACCGGATGTTTTGGAACAAGATACAGCGGTCGGATAAAGACAATATTCACCAATATTGGAAACACCGCAAAGGCATTATAACGCTTGATTCGGACGATGCCCACTCCCTGCAAATGGAAATCATCTGCGAACTGGCAGACTTGCAGTTGGAACAGGAATACGGTAAAGACCGTGAGGATATGTGTGACGAAAACGGCTCTTTTTATGAAGAATACCAAGACCGTTTTAACAACATCTATGATGATATTGAGGAAAGGCTATTGGATAACGAACTCTAAAAATCGGGGCGGCGACAGCCGCCCATAACAACTAACAGTATGAAAATTATATATAACGGATATATGGGCAGGGAAATAACACCGCTTCCCGAATGTGATTCGGAGGTACAGGATGCCGTGAAAGAGGCTGTAATGCTTGTCGAGGGCAAGCACGGTTTCAGAACCCACTTTGAGATATGGCGCAACTGCGAGTTGATAATCACTATCGGACATAACATGGAAACCACCTCCATCGAAATTCGACCGCCGGAAGGCACTAATATCAAAAGACGGGCAAATTGGTACAACGGCTATACCTATTTCTGTAATGGCGCATTTTGGGCAAACAGGGACAGGACAAAAGCAATATTAATCTAAAAATCAACGGACATGAAAGCAAAAGACGTCAGCGAAGAATTAATCGGCAAACGGTGCAAGTGCATCTTCACGGGACTTATGGTAACGGGAACTATCGAGGAAATTAAGGTCGGGGAACATACTGCGGAAGTAAGGGTACGCTATGACGAACCCCACCAATGGGGAAACCAATCTTACAAGGACGGCTGGGCATTCGCCCGCCTGTGTGATGACTTCGGGTCACTCCGCCACCTTGAAATAATCGACGACAGATACCAAACCCTGCGGGTAAGGTTTACAAAGAGCATAGCTGAAATTGACAGGATGTTTGCCCGTGATTATAAGAGTTGGGGCGCAGTCAATCTGAAAGAATGGATAGACAGCTATGAAAGCAGTCGTTTTACGCTGGTTGCCTACGATATGGCAGTAATCACCTCTGAATACAATATGGCGCATATTGAGGAATGGCTACGCAAAAATACCCCTATTCTTTCTATCGAAAATACTATTTGAGCCATGTATAAACTATTTATCGGCTTTCGGAAGCTGGGCGAGTTTCCGACCATATTGGAAGCCAAAAAATACGCCCAAGACAGCAAACTGACCGGATTTTTCAGTCTGCTGGGAGAGAATTACAGCGACCAATGGTATGTACCGGTTTTTTGTGGACGAAACGAATAACGGGACGGGCGGTTTTTCCGCCCGTTACTTTTTCCATGAGCCAGAAACTGAGCGGGAGAAAAAGTAACAAAAAGCCCTAAAGAATAAGATGTAACAATATTCATCTCATGTCATTTATGCTTAT
This sequence comes from Parabacteroides caeci, assembly GCF_023656795.1. NCBI lineage: Bacteria > Pseudomonadati > Bacteroidota > Bacteroidia > Bacteroidales > Tannerellaceae > Parabacteroides > Parabacteroides caeci. The sequence goes on along the minus strand of NZ_JAMOKT010000059.1, from coordinate 6,827 downwards.
CTTTGGCTCTAAAAATCATCACGATATGAAAAATGTATTTTTATTAGGAGCCGGTGCTTCAAAATCGTATAACTCATCCCCAACGGGACAACGTATGCCTATCGCAAATGACTTTTTCTCTACATATTCAAAGTTGCCGATAAATTTTGACCCTTGGGCATTAAAGACTAAATTATTATATTATCTCAATTTGCGTGATGGGTTAGATCATCTTGATTTATTTGATTTTAATGAAGATATTGAGAACTTGCACTCAGAAATACAAATAAAAGCTTATGATATTATAAAAGCCAATAAAAATAATAAGTCAGTCGAAGAGCAAGTAACCTTAGGTGCTTATTATGAACTTATTTTCTTATTTATTGCAGGTATAAACCAGATTCAAAATGGGCCAATTTCTCAAACGCATTTGGACTTAGCTAAATTGGTTACTAATGACGATGCTATAATCACTTTCAACTGGGATACTTTAATGGATCGTGCTTTGATGGAAGTTACGAGCTGGAATTGCGATACCGGTTATTACGTTAAACCGCTTGGAGTTTATCGTGATAAATGGATGAACACAAACATCAAAAGTATTCAGATGCCGAGATTGCTTAAACTACATGGGTCAAGCAACTGGCTAACCAGCTATGTTACTTTTGAAAATGGAAAAGAAATCCCTATGCAAGCACTTAGTGCTGATAATTTTTTTGTTTATGAAAGCACCCAAAATCCATATTCAACTTATGCTGGAAGATATATGGATGGATATGAACCGTTTTCTTACGGATATTATCCTCCTAATTTGCAAACAGAAGGACGTGCCGCACCCAAAGGTTTTCTAATAACAAGGATGCGACCTAAAAATCCTTTTATGAGAGAAGGGGTATCTGATGACTCAGGTGTAATCTCTATGCCATTGATTATTCCGCCAGTAAGAGATAAAAAGTATGATTTTTATGGGAATCTATTCACTAACCTATGGGATGAGGCGGAAAAACAACTCATTGAAGCGGATAAGATTTTTGTAATTGGTTATTCATTCCCAAAAACGGATTTGAGAAGTAGCGAACTTTTCAAAAAAGCATTTTCATCAAGAATAACGATGCCCGAAGTAATAATTGTTAATCCTGCTCCAGAGCTTATCGAAGAAAGATTTGTGTATGATCTTGGAATAACAACAGACAAACTTATTACAATTAAGGACTATTTCGATAGTAAAATAATCAAGAATGTAATAGTTAATAAAATGAAATGAAAACAAATACCGTTTCAATCATTACTCTTTTATATAGGTTTTAGCAACCTGCATAAACATTCTTTTGTAATCGGGAGAGTACTTCGTTGATAGATAATACTCAAAGGATATTATTCGATCTTTATACATCTTTATTGCCTCTTCTTGTGTACGGGCTTTTTTCGCTATATCCTCGGACACATATTTGTGATAAGAAGAAATCATCTTGTCTAAAGAACCTTCTGATTTTTGGAGTAAGTCTTTATAAACTATAAATACATCTATATTTATGATAGTTATATTTTCTATACGGGAAACATCATATTCCTCTCTCATTTTTTCTAACTCTTCCTCAAACCACATCCTCACCAGATCATTTATACCCGGACAATTATAGATATTATCATGTAGAATGATAATTGGGTATATTCTGATATTTTTTTCTTTATAACCTTGATCCCATTCCGCAGTTTTTCTGAGTATCTTTTGCGTGTTATTTAATAATTGAAGCACTGCTTTATTATCAATTCCACCATTCCTTTTTTCTTCATAGTATAATCGTTTCTTTAGTTCGCTCGAAATATTTTCATAATCATTGGAAACTTTAGTTTCTGATGGGATAAGTATATCTTTTGATTCAAATAGGAAGATTTTATTTCCGTTACGAATATAGTAATCAGGCTCTGCAATAATACCAAATTCATTTTTTATATAGTCGCCTGGCATTTGAATATATTTTTTGCCATATACATCTTTCAAAACATTGTACAAGAGGGTTTGCTCTGAAAAATAATCACAATAAAAAGATCGAAATCCCTTTATTTGCTGGTTCTTTGGTAATTTAGCGTTCAACTCATTTAATTTGAAATATACCCCTTTGTATATTAGTTCTAACAGAAAATATCCATATACAAAATAATAATTCCCTCTACTTTCTTTATAAATAGGATGACTTCGCAATATCCTGAAGTCCATATCCTCTATACCCGCATCTATAACAAGTTTTTCTATAAACTCACATTTTTTGTCATACTCCTTATCTGATGGATCAACAAGCAAATTGACATATGTTTGGTCATCATCTCTTCCCCAATAGATATAAGCAAAAGAAGTCATAAACTGCATAAATTCCTGCCAATCAGCACAGTTATAATATTCCAAATATTTTTCATATAACAACTGTGTCTTCTCATTTGAAGATAAAAACTCATAAAGATAAATGGCTTTCACTGTCTGGACATATAATTCCTGCCTAAACCGATAATTTGTAATATCAAAGTATTGGAACATTTGAGCTAACAATAATGCCTTAGCTCTACCTTCTTGAATATGTTTTGTGCTTTCACTTGCTGTATTATCCCCTGAATTTATTTGTGCATTGAACAACAGATAAGCCTTAAATACATTCATTTCTATTTCAGGCTCTGACAATGTAGTCTCAACTGCATTTATATTGTCAAAAACATATTCATAAAGTCGTAAAGAACTTTCTATGTTAGTAATAGCATAATGATCAATATTATCCTTGCTATTTTCTAAGTTTCTCCATAGCTGGTTTATGTATTCATTATTCTCTTTAGTGAAATAACTTGATAAATAGTCATATACAGTCTCGCTTTTTCGAGTAAGAAACAAAGCACATAGCCGTAATAGGTCATGTCGAGAAATTCCTTGTAAGTAATTAGATATTTCTTGTGGATTTTCTGGAAAACAATCACTATATTCTAATCTGATAAACTGTTTCATATGCCTGCATAATTTTCTGCAAAAATACCCATAAAAAAACACCTGACGAAATATTCTGTCAGGTGTTTTTCAATAAGTTACCGGCACTTGCTTATTTATCTTTCCCTGAAGACAGCGTTTTCTCCAGCCCATCCCAGATATTATCCGCAATAACTTTCGCCGTCGTTTCATGTTTAGGAGGAACAGATGTCGCACCGCTTTTATAGGTATTTATATGCGTTCTGACAGTATCCGTTATGGAAAAAGTATAGAGTTCTCCCGAAAATAACAGAACCTCGATACGGGCGCTAAAAGGAGTGATAGAAGCTATATCCTCAAAACGTATAACTCCCGGAGCATCCGGCCCCGGCAACTGTGATTCGGATATGCCCACCGTGGGAGAAATACCGGGAAATACAAAGCAGTCATTCTGCACCTCAATGCCATGCAAGCGAATGGCCGGAGCCAATTTCTCCGCGACTTCGGAGCGGGTAAGCGCACCGAAAATGTTGTCTGATAATTTTTCTGTTGTTTCCATATTCGTAGCTCTAAATCAATAAACGAAATCGGGCGCAAGAGTTACTGACATATCGGCTTTAGAGGCACAGCCAGCGCCCATGTCCACTGATAGTCTGTAATCTTACGCCCTTTCGATATATGATTTTGCTCATATACACGAATAAGGCAAAAGAGAACTATCATACTTGGGTGGACTTTTGTCAATTGGCTGTTTTCTAAAGCCCCTTATATGCTGTTCTTTCCCGCTTCCGGAGTATTGGATATTATAACCCGATACCCATTTGCAAAGATAGGAATTAATTCCGGTTTTTACATAGAATCCTGACCCTATGTGTTATCCGGCTATACCGGTCTGCGTATTTTGAACCAAAATACTTCATTTCAAGTACCATCCAACTCTACATTTTCAGGCCACCTTTCTTTTGGGGTGGCGTAAACTGCTTTTTGGGCGGCGTGGAAATTTTAGGCGGTGGTGTTTTCTTTTGCATCATTTCCTCTTTTTCCGTTTTCCCTGTTTGCAGTTTATTATCCGCCGGGGTATTCTGTTTTCGGATATTCGGAAAATCCTCTTTGAGTATCTCCCCTGCCAATTTCCTGACCTGATTCATCACCTCATTGCGCCCAGCTTCATCCGGTGCATCCCGGAACCTCTCATCCAGCGGGTCGAAACGGTCGTGATAGGAAAAGAAATTCGGAAAATCATCTGCAATCTCCGGATCATGGCATTTCGGGTCGGACAACCACAAAAGGGCGCTTATATCATAGGTATCGGTTGGGAGTGGAATAATATCGGCATCCAATCCGGCAAACCGGATAAATTGCTCATTTTCCGGAGCCATGTTATATTCATTATTGACGCACACAGCCCTGAAATCGTTCCTGTCGCAATATGCGGAAGCCGGGAGCATCCCGAAAGGCTCCGGCCCATCGGCATACAACGCACCCAGATCCGGATTCACTTTGCCCAACTGCTGCGCATCCGGGATTACATCCAATTTATTGAGGAGTGTAATATCCAGCCGGGCATCAAAGTAATTGGCAGCATGGAAATCAATATATTTCTGTTGCAACTCTTCACCCTGCTGTGTCCCATCGAACAGAACCACCCCTTTATCCGTTTCAATCCCGTGGTAGGTTGGGTAGTCCATCCTTTCCCCGAAATTGGAATACCTTAACACGGCGTGCTGGTATGCAGGCTGTTTTTCCAATTCTTTCTGCGAATTTTCCTGAAACAACGGGTTTAACCCGTTTTCGTAACAATACATGGCCGGATACAAGCGTATAGCCTGATGAGGTTTCAAGCCCTGATCTTTTATCGTATCAAATACCCTTTGATGATGTGCTTCATCACTATCTCCCCTTTTCCAATATGGAACATCCCTACTGTCCTTAAAGCGGTAATGAAGGAAAAAATCATTCAGGTAAGGTGCGTCCCTTCCTTTTTGGAGATAATAAACTGCATCGTATATGAACTCATGGAAGTTTTCATACATGATGTCACCCTCCATCACACTCTTGACTTTCCCTTCGGGGGAAAGCATCATATAAAGATCGCCCGGTTTTATTATCCGGTAAGGATCGAAATTCTTATTTTCTTGTGTTTTCATCTTTAACTTATTAATGTTTGTTATTTTATCTGCTCCGGCAGGCTTCAATCGCGGAATTAACTTCCATTTTGAAACGCATCGGATCGGCAACGAAATGGTAAGTATTGATTGCGCCTCCGGTGGTAACGAGCAACGTGCCGTACCCAAAGAGCCTGCCCGCTACGCTCTGCGTAACTATAAGCCCCTCCACCTTTGTATGTACCAGCTCCCGTACCCGGCGGCTGATAACGCCCGTTTTTAGTATCACCCGGTAATTGGTAACAATGAACAAGGAATCAATCTTAATAAAGATTCGTTGTACCAGTGAAACCAATCCCAGGAACAGCACGGTTATACCGAGCCATTTCATTACCGGGGAAGAAACCCCGTAGAGGATAAACCCGCCGATAGCCAGCAGGCATAACGGCTCCCAAAAGAGAAGAAAGTGGATGCTGGCCCTGTATATTATTTCCTCTCCCGGTTGAAAATAGGTTGCAAGGAATTTCACGTTGATTTTTATAAGTCGTTATTTAACAATTCTAACAGACAGCAGCACCAGCCGGCAGGATTCAGGAAACCTTTACCTTTCCTTACTTCGTAATGCAGGTGGCTGCCCGTTGTTACTCCGGTATCGCCTACACAGCCAATCTGCTGCATGATACTTACCGGATCGCCCGTATTTACCATCGTTTTACTCAGGTGGGCATAGAACGAACGGAAACCGCATGCGTGCCGGATTTCTATATAATATCCGTACCCTGTATTATACCCCTTCCGGGTTACGACGCCGTTCCCCGTGGCATATACCGGAGTACCTTTCACTTGGGTAATATCAATCCCCGTGTGGAACATCCGTACCTTGTAAACAGGATGTTTACGTATCCCGAAACCCGATGAGATTACCGGTTTCTTCACCGGAAAAATAACGGGATAGTCCGATAATTCTCCGACGGACATTTGTAGCGAATCCGCTATCCGCTTAAACCCTGTTATCGTGTAAACAGTTTCCGTGCATTGCTCGACCGCCTGTTCCCTCTTGGGTGATTTACCCGGCTGGCCCCATACGGGCAGGTGCATCAAAACGATGATGGACATTATGATGAATTTCATAATTAGGTTTTCAGTGAAGCAGGCATCCGGTATATACCGGACGCCCGCCTGCGCTGTGAGTTTTATTCCCCGTCTTCATCATCGTCCCCGCTGTCATTCTGCCAGCTGAACGTCTTTTTTGCTACTTGCCCGAAGCTATCCTCAATATAGACATCTATCGTCTGTTGATCCGTACCGAGCGAGGTGTAATACAGCCTGAACTCCGTCCTGTCGAGCGGATAGCGGTCATTCGGGGTAAAAAGCATCCCGTCGTCCATGCGAAGCTCCCCATTGCCGTCGGGCTGAAAATAGCGGATTGTGAATTTCACATCGCTGTACTGCCCCTCCCGCACCAGCGTACAGCGGATTTCCGCCGTTTGTCCGGCAGTAATCTTTTTCTGTACCGGCATCGTTTCCAGGTCGAATGTATATGCCTGTTTTACATCCAGGTCTTCGGAACAGGCAACGAACATCAGGATGATGGCCGCCAGCCACGCCGTCAGTGCAAGTATCTTTTTAAAACCTATCTTTTTCATTGCAAAGTTGTTTTTAATGTATCATAAATTTCAGCCCATATGTTAGCTTTCAATTTATGTTGTATAATAATTGTATTTAACTTGCGAACAGTTAGTTGTGTGTTTTTTGGGTAACATATTTTAGGATGTCTACCTATGCTTTATTATTAA
>NZ_JAMOKT010000058.1:0-45709 GCF_023656795.1 Parabacteroides caeci | reverse complement strand
GGTTGTATCATAGATCATGGATTACTTGTTGTGTGGTAACTTTAAAGTAATTCTTTCTTTGATATTTCCAATGGCTTTTTTCGTTTTAAGGGTATTTTTTCTTAAATTGATGACATTGAGTTGTTACCGTTGGCAATAGTCGTTGCCGCTAATTCTCCGGCCATGTATTTTTGTATGCGACCGATGGTCTCTTCGTCAAAAATGACACTACCTCCCTGATTGATAGATGCTTCATTGAAGAAATTGGCAAAACGGTATGAATCGAGTTGATTGGGGAGGTTGGTCGGACCGGAATAACGGACGTTATTGTTGTAGTTTATTTGCATTTTCCCGGCTTTACCTTTTTTTGTTGTTATCATGATTACGCCGAACGCTGCCCGCGAACCATAGATAGAGGAAGAGGAGGCATCTTTCAATACAGAAATGTTTTCAACATCTTCCGGATTCAGGTTGTTCATGTTTCCTTCCATGCCGTCGATCAGGATAAGTGGCTCGCCTTTGGAACCTTTACCGATCGTTCCCGTACCACGAATATTAACATTCATGTTCTGACCCAATTGTCCTCCCAGGTCGGCGGTGGATAAGTTTAATCCGGGAACTGCCCCTTGTAAAGACTGTGAAACGGAAGTTACCGGCCTGGATGCCAACACCTTCTTATCGACAGTCGCTACAGCTCCGGTCAGATTAACTTTCTTTTGGGTACCGAACCCAACTACTACTACTTCGTCCAGTGCCTGAGTATCTTCACTCAATTCTATTTTTAGACTGGATTGTCCGGTAAGTTTGATCTCCTGTGTAGTGTATCCTATGTAGGAGATCACCAGGATATCATCTTTCGAAGCGTTGATAGCGAATTTTCCGTCCAGGTCGGTAATGGTCCCGTTTGTTGTACCCTTTATTTGAATGGAAGCTCCGATAACGGGTTCATTCAGGTTCTTGTCAATGACAGTACCGCTAATGTTTTGCTGTTGCGCGTATATATGAAATATACTAACCATTAGCAGCACAATTAAAAAAGTGACTCTTTTCTTCATCCTTTTTAGTTTTAAGGTTGTTAATACTAATTTTATTAATCTTTGTAAGCAAAAGTATCTGGTCTGCCTGGAAGGGATAACGCGTGTTTTATTCATTAACGATGGGTGTTTTCTTTATTTTTCTTGTTGAAAAACAGGATACTGGGTGTTTTATTCATGAATAGTCGGCAGATTGTTCATGCATTATATTTATGTTGTTTTTCTTTGTCTTGTTTAGAGGTAATATCCTCCTTTTTTTGTTTCTTTGTATATGTTTGAAATATCTAAATGAGGAGCTTTGTTAATTAGATGATGAGGAAATTTATTGCAGCTATACTATTCTCTATTTTTTATAGTTTTTCCGGTTATGCCTTTTTTGAAAAGGATATCAGGGTGCTTACCATGCAAAACGGACTGGCCGATAATACGGTCTTGTGTATTCATAAAGATATGGATGGTTTTATGTGGTTTGGCACAGATAATGGTTTGAGCCGTTATGATGGAAAAAATATAAAGAATTTCGGTTCGGATGGGCTTTATATGAAAGTTTCAAGTATCCATGAGACCGGAAATAATCTGCTTTGGTTGAATGTGAGCGGGCAACTCTTCTGTTTCGATCGCCGTATGGAGCATTTTGTTTCTATTAATGAAAACGGGAAATTTACCGGAGTCCAAGATGAACTCTGTCTGTTTTATCTCGGCAATATGCTTAAAAGACGTGATAACATTCTTAACCAGCACTGATATATCAACTTCTGACAGTTTTAATTGCACCATTCCGGCTTCTATTTTTTGTACATAGAGTAATTGATTTACCAGGGTAGATAATGAGGTCGCATTATTGTAAACCAATGACAACTTATCATATAGAATTTGTGAAAAGCGTTCCGTCTGCAATAACTCCTGTAAAGGAGAAAGGATCAGTGTCAGAGGCGTACGAAGTTCGTGAGAGACGTTCGTAAAGAAATTACTGCGTTCCCGGTTGATTTGCTTCTCTTTCTCACGTTCCAAATTGGCAACAAACAATTCATGTTTTAACCGTTCCTCATGCCTTAGACGTGCCTGCTCCTTTTTTACACGACGCATCAGATAATATATAATAAAACCGATTGTGATAATAATTAGAAGACGGAACCAAATTGCCTCATACCAATGAGGCAGGATGTTGACATCCATGGATGTCAGGTAACCGCTAGAACCGTCTGCCATAATACTTTGTACCTCAAAAACATATTTTCCTTGAGGTAAGTTTGCATACGAGACCTTTTCACCTTCATTGATTGTCAACCAGTTCGATTGAGCCGGACTTAACCGGTAATTATATTTTTGCAGGTCGTCCGAGTAGGTCAGATTACTGAACATCAATGAAAAGCTATTATTAGCAGCCTTTAATGTTAATCCGTGTGTATAGGGAATACCTTGTTTCAAAATGACTTGATTATTTATCTTTTGCCCGATTTCAACTGGTTTATTATCTACTTCCAATTGAGTTATGACTACTTTGCCGGGAATAAAGTGGTTGTTCATTGCTTCATTCGGGAGGAAATAGGTTATGTTTTTATTATTCCCCCAAAACAGAAAATCCTTATAAAACATGACTGAGCGGTTGTTTCCGGATATATAGTAATTATAGAACAATTTCTGATGTCTGCTGTAGTTACAAACACAGGAAGCGGAACCCAGCCAAATACGGCCTTCCTCGTCTTCGCAAATACAACCTATGTAATTACTGCTTAACCCATTATGAGTTGTGTAAAAATTCTCGATTGAATCAGACTGAATATCCATTACTCCAAAACCGTCGGAATAACCGATATATAGCTTTCCGTCTGAAGCGGCATAAAGGGAACGTATATCCCTGACTGGAACATTGGCTGTTTTTTCATAGTCCGATCGAATAGGTTGACCATCCAAAGAACACTTTACTAAGCCGTATGACAATCCTAACAAGAGGTATTTACCGGGTACTTCTACCATTGCCCGTATGGTTCCGGAACCGACAGGGTAATAGGTAAAATCTTTTGTTTGGCGATCAAACAACAATAACCCGTTAGTGGTTCCCACCCATAAACGATTTTGATTATCAATCAATAAAGACCAGATGGAACCGGACCATTCAGGTTTGTTTTTAATGCGGACAGGATAAACGGTAAAGGTTTTATTTTCAGAATCATACTGAATTAGTTCGGACTGGCCGTTTCCGAACCATAAGTTTCCTTTTTTATCGTTGAGCACACATAAAACAGTATTGCTCGAGCCGGCAGGGACCGATTCAAACTCCAAACGGCTTTGAGGATTAAAAGGTTCCGTACTTCTCAAAATTCCCTTATGGAAAGTGGCAAGCCAGATATATTCATTCTTATCCATCGCCATTTCACATATTTCATTATGCGTTTCCTGATGAAAGCGCTGATAAAATTGTTTCCTTAAATCGGAGGCATACACTCCTCCGCCTTGTGTTCCGATCCAGATGATACCTTCCGTATCGTAATAAGCGGAGATCATCCGGGTCTCCAGGTTACGATGAAGTTGAGACGCAGTGTTGTTATAGACCTCTGTTGTATAACGGGTAGGGTCTTCTTTATCAGGAATAAAAACTGTGTAACCATTCCATGTAGCAGCTAAATACCGTCCGTCTCCCAAAGAAACCATCTGATAAATATCTCCGTGGGAAAGAGTTTTTTCCGTATCCTCCGGTTTATAGGTATATTGAGTATAGACACCTGTCTTCGGATTGTAACAAATCGCTCCGTTGGCCCAGGTTCCAATCCAGACAGAACCGTCGGAATAGAGAAGGCGGTGAACATGAATTTTATTGACTCTCGGTAAATCACCCCGGCTTGTCATTTGATGTTTTTGGGGATCGAAAGTGACTATATTTCCCCAATCGGTCGCAATATAAATAATTCCGTCAGGGGATTGGCACATGACCATATAGTTTGTATTGTTCCCGGCCAATCCTGTAAACTCCATTTCTACTTTTAAGTCCACTTTGTCTATATTCCCCATTTTATCCGTTTGATAAGCGACTGAAACAAGCGAAAGTACATCAGTGGATATCATCCAAAAACTCGTATCATTTTGCATGAGTACATCTTGGACTTTGGCATTCAATCTCTTTATCTCTGGATTGATATCTCAAAAATAGAATCAGCCTTGAAGAACCTCCTTTCGAATGCGCTCAAATATACCCCGAAGGGCGGAAAGATAAGGGTTACGATCGAGGAGAAGGAGGTAGACGGGAAAATGTTCTGTTTATTATCCGTTGCAGACAATGGGCCCGGCATCGCTGAAAATTTGCAGGGACGCATCTTTGAATCCTTTATAACGGGCGAAAATGATCCCTCATTTTCTACCAAGGTGGGTATCGGCCTGCGTATCGTTAAAAACACGATGGACCTCCATCATGGGAAAGTATTGCTGAACAGTGTTCCCGGCAAAGGCTCCGAGTTTATCCTTTATCTTCCGTTGGGGCGCGAGCATTTTAAAGAAGATGTATATCAACTGGTTGAGGATACCCGTGATGAACAGAAGGAGGAAGCATTCATTGCCCCGGAAAAGGTTCGTGAAGAGACATCCCCCGAATCAGGCAAGAAATTGCTGGTCATTGAAGATAACGATGAGATAAGACATTATATCCATACTCTATTCGAGAAGAAATACCGTGTTCTGGAAGCCCGGGACGGTGAAGAGGGCGTGCGGACCGCCCGTGAAGAGATCCCTGACCTGATCATTTCGGATATAATGATGCCGGTCAAAGACGGTTTTACCTGTTGCCAGGAGATCAGGCAGGAGTTGCAGACGGCCCATATCCCGATCATCATGCTGACAGCCAAAGCTGAGGAGGAGGATTTGCTGAAAAGTACCCGGATCGGTGTGGACGACTATATCATGAAGCCTTTCAACCCCGAAGTGCTCAAAGCCAAGGCAGAGAACCTGATCCGCATGCGTGAGCAGTTGAAACGCATCTATACGAAAACCCTGATGCTGAAACATACGGTAGAGAAGCCGGAGGAAGAAGAGCAAGCCGGGCTTTTCATGCAGCAGGTGATCAGTATCGTCGAAGCCAACCTGACGAACCCGGACTTCAGTGCCAAAAGTCTGGCAGGCCTGTTGAATCTTAGCCAGCCTACCTTATACCGTAAGATGAAGCAGTTGAGTAACCTGTCGATTATCGAAGTGATCCGCAGTATCCGTATCAGCAAGGCTGCTTCCCTGATCATGCAGAAGAAATATTCTGTTCAGGAGGTGGCTGAAATGGTCGGTTATAACGATATAAATACATTCCGCAAGCACTTCACGAATCAGTTTGGTGTATCGCCTTCCCGTTATAATGCTTTATAGTCTCCGTTACCCTTGGGATAGAGCCGGTTACAAGGGAGAGACTGCCGTTAACCCGGCGTATCGTTTCCCTTGCCATTACATTCTCTTTGCATATCACAGCTGTGAAACAAAAGAAATCCATCTGTGAAACAAACGGAATCCAACTGTGATATGAAAGGAATGCAGTTGTGATAAGCAATAGGAATATTAAAAAAGAATTATTGCCAATGGGTGTTGACTATTATGGAATAAATCTTATTTTTGTATGGTATTGAGATAAATGGAGTGAGCCTTCTTTATATTCTACAGGAGATGAGTAATATAAGTTTCAGCGATATATATACAAACTACTACAAACGTTCGTTTTTGTTTGTGAAGTCATATGTCAGAGATGACATGGCGGCAGAGGATATTGTATCTGAATCTTTGATTAATTTGTGGGAGACCAGTAAAAAGGAGAAAGTTGAATATCCACTGGCACTGCTTGTCCAGATGTTGAAAAACGGTTCCCTGAACTATTTGAAGCATCAGGACGTGAAACAGGCTGTCTCTGAATCCATCTCTTCTAAAATGGACCGTGACCTGTATTATCGCATCTCGACTTTACAAGCTTGTGACCTGGAAGAAATATTCTCGTCAGAAATAACCCGTATCGTCAATGATACCTTACAGGCTTTGCCCGAACAGACCCGCCGCGTTTTTGAAATGAGCCGTTACGAATGCCGTACGGTCAAGGAAATATCGGAAGAATTGTCTATAAGCCCAAAAGGGGTCGAATATCATATAACCAGATCGTTAAAGGTTTTGAGGGTCGCTTTGAAAGATTATCTGCCTGTTTTCTATCTCTTGTTTCTAAGATAACAGATTGTTGTTATCTGATAGTATACATCCGATAAAACAATCTGCTAACTCAACTATTCCGCTACTATCTTACCAGCGGAAATTCAGAAATCCTGAGAGTCGTACATCCGAAAGGAATGAGTGTGATCTCTTCTACAGGCTGTTTGCTTCTCCCTGTAGAGAAAGGTAACGGACCGGCCATTTCGTTGTACAATTGCCAGGAAGTTATTTCTTTCGCTTTTACTTTGATCCAGATGGGGGCATTCTCTACATTCCAGAAATAATTGCCGGCCTGCTTGCTCTTGTCGATCGTTACCTGGAAATTCTCCTGCATATTATCAGGATCGAAAGCAACTATGCCATAATTCCATTTGGTTGGTGAAGTCACTTCATAATAAGACTTTCCGAACTGGGTAACTTCATCTCCCTTAAATTCTTTCTTTTCCCATTTCTCATCCATTTTCAGGGCATATACCAATGGTCCGCGTTCAACGGCAACAGAGTTCTCATACCATTTGCTTGTTGAAACCTCCATGGGCAAATGTAAAAGAACCTGGTCTCCACTTTTCCATGTCCGCCGTATGATAGCCACGCTGTTTCCTTTGGCCGTTGATTCCGGGACGCCGTTGACTGTCACGGTTGCTTCCTTGCACCATCCGGGAATACGCAAATGGAGCGGAAATGCTATTTCTTTCGTTTTGTTAAGTAGCCGGACTGTCAGTTGGATTTTATCGTCCATCGGGTAACAGGTTTCTTCCGTAATTTTAATTTTACATCCGTTACCCACTTTTGCTGTTACTTCAGAAGGCGAGTAGGCCAATGCGGCAATACCGTTATCCGGGGTTGCATACCAAAGGCTTTGGGTGAACTTGGGCCATCCCTGGTGCATATTGGAGAAACAGCATGGATATCCGGTCCGTGTCCCGTATATAATATCTGTTTCTGCATGATTGGCATCTTCATAGAAATTGTGGGCGTGGCGGGTTATCATGACCTGGTTGGCTTGCTGGAAATATTGTTTGTTTATAAAGTCATCAGTGACCTGGGTCGGGAGGGCATTGAAGGCGATCCGTTCCAGATGATCTGTAAAAGCCAGGTCCCCTGTTATTTCCATAATCTTTTCCAGTGAATACATTAATTCGACGGCAGAACACAGTTCGGAACCTTGCGTAGGATTATTACCGTGTAATCCTTCGTCTCCGCCATACATCCCCTGCGGTTGGCCGTTGTATTGCCGGATATCGGCAAATCCTTTCTTTACGGCATCCAGGTATTTTTTGTCAGGATCTTGTTGATAGTAAATAACCGGCTCTTTGATACCTTGGGCCAGATTGACACAATGGATGGTGTTGAAGCGGGTCAGGTCATCCCGGTTGAGGAACATGTCGACGAAGTCATAGCTCTGTTTATGTAATAAATGACCTAAATCGAGTAGGAAGGCATCTCCGGTTATGTTGTAAAGCCAGTATACGGCCTGGAGATTGTCGCAGGCACGGTATTCAGCCCAGAAAGTCCAGTTTCCCAGCGGGGTGGACGGAAGGGTTTTCAGCTGGTAGCGGAAATACCGGGTCATAAAGTCTGTCACCCGCTTATCTCCGGTTGCCGAATAATATTGCTGCATGATCTTCAACAGAACCATTCGGGGCCACCAGTCGGCAGAGTTGTCCCGTTGAAGTCCGGGTTCTGGCGCATAGTCTTTGGCCGGTCCGAAGAAACCGTCCTCACGCTGGCTCTTCAAAGCCCATTCTATCCAGGGTTGTACCTTTTGTTTCAGTTCTTTATCATCGAGGATATAAGCCAGGGGCAACAATCCGTCTATCCAGTAAGGACCTCTTTCCCATTGGTCGCCGTCGCCTCCCAGCCATCCGTTACGTGCCCCCATTACTTCCGGATACAGGATGTCCATCTGGCTGGATGCCCCTTTTTTCTGCCGTTCCAGCATTTCAAGGAGCCAGCCTTTAGGTTTGATACTGCCTAACGGTAGTTCTATATAAGGTTTTCTTATAAGCGGATAGCGGTTATTGGGATAATCCGGATTATCGGCCTTCCCTGAAAAGGGAAGGCTATTCAATGCTGCTGCAATTAATAAGGATAGAATGACTTTATGTTTCATGACTCATTGTTTGTTTATTTTTCAATTGAAAGGGTTACCGGTCCCATAAGGCCGCTTTCTCTCAAGGGTTCATTCTTATCCGGCCATCTTAACACCCATGTCTTCCGGTTACTTTCCGGCTGTCCTGCGTCATAGACAAGACGGTTGAGCCAGGTGCTGGTTACTTTTACCTGAAGTGTGTTTTTTCCGGGACGAACGGCTTTTGTTACATCGGCTTTGTAAGGTGTGGTCCAGACTGTCCGGACAGGTTCGCCGTTGATGATTATTTCTGCAATCATATCCACTTTTCCCAGATCAAGAATAAACCGGTTGCCGGATGTATTATCTATATTGAAGGTCGAAGAATATTCGACTGTTCCGGAAAATGCTTTCGCTTCTGTTGAAGTATCCAGATCTTTCCACGGTTTCAGTTCAAATATCTGAAGAGATGCAGGTGCTCCCCAGCCGTCCGGGAATTTGAGTTCCCATGGCTGGCTGAGAGGAATCGTTGCTATGACTTGCTTTTCCACAGCACTTTTTGCAGGTATTTCGGGGTTGTCTTTGCGGAATACGACAAAATAAGATCCGGCCTGGGGTAAACTGATCTTTACAGATGTCCGGTCTCCCTTTTTTTCATATATGGCAGGAAGAACATCTCCTGTCAGAGGGTCCCATATCTCGGCATGTCCGCTATTTCGGAAATCCAACTCTCCCTGAAAACTTTTGTCTTTCGGTACTGTAACAAAATACCAGTCGGCATTCTCTGTCTTTCTGTGCAGCCACAGGGGACCTGAACCTTTTACATCCGGGGCGATATCCAGTTGTTCCAAAGCATCAGCCAAAGTTATACCGGAAATGATACGGCCTTTTCCTATCTGCCGGATACCTGTTTCCGACGCATTTCCCCATATTTTCTTTATGGTCCTGTCGAATCTTTTCTGTGCATCTTTTCCTCCTGAAAGTGTGGCAAGTCCGGATGGCACTTCTCCGACGACAGTCGCTCCTTCATAAATGAGTTCATATAATTTTTCGACTGTCTCCGGGCGCATGCGCGGTACCTCCGGTAGCCAGAGGAGACGGTAACGTAAACCTTCCGGAGTCACCAGGTCACCGTTGTTTACGGAAAGCCGGTTCAACAGTACATCCGGATTGCAATAGTCATATTTGAATCCTTCCGGGAACGGTGCTTTCTGGTCTGGTTTATGATCGGTCTCGTCTCCCAGATACCAAAGCACATCGGAGACTGGTTTCCCTCTTTCCAACAGATAGTTGCATCGGGCTAAATAAGTCGTAAACTCAGGCATGTATTTCCACCAGGTCTGTCCGCGTAAGAACGGTGTACCGATGCCTGCTCCGGAGAAAGAAGTTCCGGGAGGGGGAAAACCTACTTGCGGATTATGTGTATATGTATGGAATACCAGGTGGGTAACTCCTTCCGTAGAATTGACATTGGCTACTTCTTTCAGCATTTGCCAATGTTCGTCCCAGGTATGGTTAAAGGAAGTGAATGCTTCTGCCGCAACGCGGGGTTTCCCATATATGCGGGCTGCGGAGGCCGCCGGTTTGATCGGTTTGAAATTGATTGAACCTACGAAATTCTCCGTCATCGGTTGCCAGAACTCGCACATAGGGACATCGGCAAATTTGTAATATTCCAGGATATCCGTGGGGAAACCGTCGCCGGCACTGGTCTCGTATGTCAGGGAGAGATTATTCTCTTTGGCCAGCCTGGCTATATTCCCATAAAAGTTATTGACAAAAAGAGTATTGAGTACCCTGCGCCAATCGCATAAAAAGCGAAAAGTGGTTTCTTGATCTTCCACTATATAGCCGAAGAGTGCCGGAATCCATTTTTTCAGCGGATAACCTGTGATTTGTTCAAACTCTTTGTCGAGTCCGGCTGTCCAGGTCTGTGTGTAACACTCCCAGCTATCCATTAACAAGCCGTTGAGCAACCCTCCGGCTAAAGGACCGTTTTCTCCCGAGAGCCGTCCGATATATCCGGCGAACTGTGCACTGGAACCTTCTACGGAGAGTTTGTTGCATTCCCATCCTGTACCTTCCGGTGGTGCTGGAGAATTACGTCGTCCGGTATTCACATGGCCGATGCGTAAAACAGTCCATTTCCCTTTCGGTGCTTTCCATTTCAGATTGCCTTGTGCATCCATAAAGGTGGTTATATCCTTGATTTGTTTCGCATTCAGGTAGGTTTCCGGGTCATGCTGTTTCAGATCGCCTGTCCGTTCGATGCTTCTTGATACCCATGCGGCCTGTGACTCCCAACTGTTTTTGCGGGCAGCAGTGAATAAACGTAACGATTTAAGGGTGATATTGTGTCGGTTAATGAGGGTGATACGATATTTCTTTGCCCCTTTTGTCTCTGCACAGGCTAAAGAGATAGGGTAATTATCTTGTGTATTGCTCTGGGGAAGGTTTGTATTCAGAACTTCCCAGGTTGTTCCGTCAGGTAGACAGGCCTCCAGCTTCACACGCATATCAGGCTCAAAGCACCACGGGTGGTTCATTTCGTTACTGGAAGGAAGTTCCAGTGTACGGATAATCTCGTTTTCCGGGAATTCGACTTCGATCCAGTACGGGTTCTCGGCAGTAGTTGCGGTGAGCTGTACCGGGTTTTCACTTTTTTCCTGCCATAAATGTTCCCATGCCGCCTCTTTATTGCTTTTGAACGAGACTGGTATCAATGGCTTTCCGTCATCATCCACGGGCGTTGGGAATGCTATTACCATTAAGTCTTCATAATCCCTCCAATCTTCTTCACTGGGCTGGGGGAGAGGTAACTTTTGCATTATCTCATCCGAGTTCCCCTCTATGTCCGTGCGGCTCCAGGCCAGATGGCGCATGGCATTAGACGGTTTTATCCAGGGACCGCCCGCCATTGCCCATCCCGGGCAATTCTGCATTGTGAACCGTAACCCTAAACGCCGGCATTCTTCTGCCGTATGTTTCACCATTCCATCCCATAGCGGACTAAGGCAGGCTATTTGCGGATCGACCCCCGGCCAGGGGCCGCCGAACTGTCCGTGAAACAGATGTATCCCGGAGAATCCGGCATCCGCAATTGCTTCTAAGTCAGCAGTAATACCTTTGATGGATACGTTACCCCCGATGTAGTGGAACCAGGTTTCGGGGTAGAAGACTTTGGGCGGTGATTTAAATTTATCTGCGTCCGCATTCTCAAAAGGACTATATAGTTCTTTATCAGACGGCACGACCGGCACCTGTGCATTTGCAAATAAAATATTTGCAAAAAGCCCTGTTATGAAGCAGGACAATAGAATGAGCGAATCCGTATGTTTCATGATATAAAGAATTGAGTTTGTAAATTTAGAAGAATTTAAACGATGTTGTTCTCAAAAAAAGATTAAAATGCGGACAAATATCCTCATAATCGGAGATATCCTATCTTTTAATCGTGACAGGTCCTATAAGCCCTGAAGGCATCAGCTTGTATGCTGGCGAAAAACCAATATTCGTTTTGGTAATCCTTTTTTCTTCAGGCTGTGAAGCGTCATAGACCAACCGGTTCCACCAAGTATTGGTTACTGCTATTTCAAGAATATTTCCTTTCGGTTTGCAATATTGAGAAATTTCAAGTCTCCATGGAGCGCACCATACAGTACCCAGGTCATTCCCATTTAAACGGACAGTTGCCAGGTCGTGAACTGTTCCTAAATCAAGGAAAAGATTTTCTTCGGATAATATATCAAGATCAAATTCTTTACGATAAACCACTGTACCGGAATAATATTTGATTTCGGGTATATTGTTTGTTGTCAGATCCTGTAATGAATTGTAAATTACGGGCTCGCCAGGGCCTCCGGATTTAGGATCGAAATGCAGGCTCCATAAAGTATCAAGTGTTTTGACTACCGTATGCTCCGTGTAGTTAACTCCATCCTGCCGGGTATCAGAAGTAGGTTTACGGAAAACAACAAAAAGACCTTGGTAAGGTGCTAGCTGCATAGGTACGGTTGTTATCGAATCAGTGATTGAAAAGGCTTTTGCCGAACTTGTTGAACCATCAACCGGGTTCCAAAATTCCGGTACTTTTCCTGTCATACGAAACCTGGCATTTATATTTTCAGTTGTATTCCTTCGGTTAATAACAAAATATATATCAGTTTCTCCTTCTCTGCGATGGATAAAATCTATTTTTACGGGTGCTATTCCATAGCTGGCTATTTCATTCTCATTCATGTATGAGAAATCTCTTTCAATAGCATTTTTCTTTAATACGTCTGCAATTTTGAATCCACTGATAACACGTCCTTTGCCTACAATGCGATCAACTGGTTCATCCGTTTCGCCCCATAGTTTTTGGGTAATTTCACGAAGTATTTTTTCACTTTGGGGGAAATCTTTTAATCCTGGGGTTTTAACGAATCGCGGACCTATAACTGTTGCTCCTTCCTGAACTAATTCGAGAATCTTATGAGCAACTTCAACTGGAACAATCCCGGATTCAGGAAGAACAAGTACCTGATAATTCATTCCGTCAGGCAGGTAAATCCGACCATCCCGGACGGATAAACGGGTCATTATGATTTCTGTATTGCACACATCATAGTCGTATCCAAAGCCACGGTCAGGATCTATATTCTTCGGGGATACGAAACAGGGAACAAGATCTCCTTCATAATAAAGTACATCTGCAACGAAATGTCCGCGTCGAAGCATGTATTGGCAGCGTGCCAGATAGTCCGTAAATGATTTTGCCTGATTCCACCATGTAATCCGGTTATTGAAATGAATTCCGGCAGCAAATACAGTTCCCGGAGTTCCATTTGCAGGGCCGGATGTTGCAGAACCATGAAATGTTATATCGTTGATACCTTCACAAAAAGCGACATTGGCCCGTGGTAACAAAGTGGCAGGAGAACTTACCCAATGGGTAAAACTGGTAAATGCTTCCGAAGCCGTTCTCTTTTTCCCGTATAAATGAGAAGCACTGGCTGCTTGTTTGGTATTGACATTCTGGCGTCCCTCGTACCATTCTTCCGGGAGTGATCCGCTGTGATGTACTGCCTGTATCCATTGGTTTTCACTCCAATGGCCGCTATACCAGAATTCTCCGACCGGAACATCCAATCTTCCCAGATTCTTCAAACCGTCATTCATCATCAGTCGGGGAAGATGTTGTCCGCCGGCTTCCGCACGTACCATAACACCTTTTTCATGTGCGCGGTCTGCCCATACTTTATAATGTCCATCTGCAACACAATCTGCAATCGTCCGGCGTACGTCATTCAAAAAACGTTCTGTGATATCTGTATTTTCAATTATTTCGCCGGCCATAGCTGCAAGATAGGGTTTTGGATCATAACCCCGGCGATTACGGAACTCTTCCAGCATTTTTTTTGTCCATGAATAGATACCATGAATTTCTACATTATCTTCATGCAGATATTTAAAAGTTATTCCCTCATGTTTTTCAGCTTCACTGATTAGTATTCCACTACTATGATCAAAATCAAAGGATGTAGACTCTACTGATAAATAATCAGGCAGTAAACCGCCACCGACCGGAATCTTAACAAAAGCGGTTCCAACCCTGATGACTTTCCATTTTCCTTCCGGGACTTTCCAGTTTAAATTTCCATCCGGTGATATTTTATTGGTCAAGTCAATCGCATCCTTTGTACGGAGTGGCAACTTTTCAGAAGAAGCCCGTAATGGCTCGAGAGGGAAAGCCTGTTCCACCTGTAGTTTTGATGTGCCGATGGGAGTCAATGGATTCATCAGGCCGCGTTTGGCATTCATTAAAGCAACCTGGTGAACGTCCTCTTTGGTTCCAAGAGATACCATACGAACAGATTCGTTTGTCCCTTTCTTCAGGATAAGCCGGAAAAAACGAGCAGTGCATTCGGGTACGGACTGATAAACGTTTTGATAAACAATGCCGACTGAATGAAGCGTGTCGACTGGTTGATATGTTTTTCCGTCTTCCGAAAACTCAAGTATTGTTGTTCCCTCCCGTTCAAGATATACAAAATCGACTTTTTGGGGATGTTTATAATCAAATAGAATCCATGATTCTTCCGTCTCATTTTTCGGATTCCAAACGGTGTTGTAATCGCCATCCAGCATATTGTTGATATCTTTGGCATTACTACTAACTGAAATAGAGGGTTTAAATGATACAGGATCATGGACAGGATAAGCTAGAACAACATCATCCTTATATAGTCCGCTAACTCCGGATGGCATATTTAATTTCCCGGAAAATTGGGATTGCCCTTCAAGAATCGTTTCGCTGCATGCTACTCGTTTTGCCCCGTTTTCCTGATTGACCCAGGGACCACCGGAAGGCCATCCGCTACTTACATTAGCCCCACATTCCAGACCCAGACGGGCGCATTCCTGTACGGTATGGCGATATAACTCAAGCCAGGATTCACTTAAAAAAGGAACATCCGGCATTCCCCCATGATAGAACACGACAACTCCACCTATTCCCTTTTTACTTAATTCTTCCAAATGTTCTGTTATAGCAGGTTTATCTACATTATCATACCACCACATAAATACCCACGGACGATATTCTTTAGGTGGATTCAGAAAATGATCGATTGCTGTATTAGATCTCTCTGCAGCATGAATGGGACCTGATAATAAACCGGCAAAGAGTAGGATCGCAATAATTACAGATATTATTTTTTTACTCATCATTCTATTTTGATAAACTGTTTTTATAATATTACATTAGTCTTCCTGATATAGGTGTAGAGATTTGTATATTTCACATGTTCAATACACTTATAAAGTTCTAAGGACTGTATTGGTGTTTTACAGTCCTTAGATTAAGTCTATTTCAGAGTCGAAACAGAACTAATTTATCTCATATCCCGGGTTCTGCTCCAGGCTATTGTTACTTTTCTGGATTTCAGAGAAAGCTATAGGCAGGCGGTAAAATGCATCTTTCCATTCATTCTTCCGAGAATCCTGAGTCAATTTATATCGATTATAAGTAAATGTTCCATCATTATTCTTTATAATCTCATGGCCCATTATATGTGTAGTCTCTGTTTTTTCTGCTATCTTCCAGCGACGTACATCAAAATAACGATGTCCTTCGAAAGCCAATTCAATCATACGTTCATGGTATATTTTATTCAGTAATTCCTCTCCGGAGGCTGTTACAGGAGGCATTTTAACTCCTTCACGATCTCTTATTTTATTTATGTATTTACGTGCAAGATCTTCATTTCCCAAATGATATTGGGCTTCTGCATAATTGAGATACATTTCTGACAACCGGAATAGCGGAAAAGGTCCCGTATAATGTCTTGTTTCTGAAATGCCTTTATCCTCTTCTATAAACTTCCTTATATAGTAACCTGTCATGGTGGCATCCTGATTTGTGGCATCATAACCTCCTATATAAGTTTCTATTTTGCGATTCACAAAATCGGAACCGTTATAATAGATCGATGCATAGAAACGAGGGTCTCTGTTTGCATAAGGGTCGGATGGGTCGTACATTGATTTAGGGTTGACTGTTCCCAATTCACTATCGGTAACCGGAATTTCACCATCTATTGTTTCGTAAGCATCTACTATATTCAGGGAGGGAGCTACCCATGCACGTCCGTTATCTCCTGCGGTGCCAAGAAAAAAGGTTAATCGGCTGTAGTAGGTCTCATTGAATTCTTTTGTGAAGATAAATTCGCTACAGTTTACATCCAGAAACATTTTCTGATAATCTGTTGCCAGTGTATATCCTTTGTCGAAAAGAGCAGCAGCAGCTTCGGCTGCTTTTTGCCATTTCTGTTTATCGTTGGACGGATTATTCAATATACTTGCATCATAGAGTAATACTCGTGATTTAAGCGCGCGAGCAGCATTTCCACTAGCCCTGTTTCTTACTGAAGGTTTATCTGGGAGGTCGGTTATTGCCTCATCCAGATTTTTTACTATATAAGTAACACATTCATCCCATGAGCTTCTTTTTACTTGCGACCAGTCGCTATTGATATCATAAGCCTCCTCTATAATGGGAACACCTCCATATGACCAGATCAATTTGGCATAAATATAAGCACGTATGAATTTCATCTCTGCAATAAGCTCTTTTTTTACAGACTCATTAACCGATGATTCCTCTATGTTTTTAAAGAATACATTGATATTGTGTATGAATTTATACGAATTATCCCATACATATAATATGTTGCTTAGAGAGCCAACATTGTCGGCTGTCAATATGTTTTCCCGGACAAGATTACAACTACCGTTATTGTATTTACTGAAATTATCATCTCCGAAAAACATTATCTCATAATAATTATCCTTCGTACAAATACCACTATATTGTTCATTTACAAACATTTTTAGCAGGTTTTCGTCCTGCCAGACTAAAGGATCAGGATATCTGTCGGTTGGTGTTATGTCAAGCACATCACTACAGGAAGATAATAACATGATCCATGTTATGCTTACTAAATATATTATCTTTTTCATCATGTGTATTTTTAAAATGAAACGTTTACACCCAGATTTATCAATCGCATCGGATTCAGGTCCCATCCTCCGTTGGCAACTTCCGGATCTATACCGAATTTGCTGGTATGGTCAATAGAGAATAGGTTTGTCCCGCTCACATATACCCGGGCTCTTGACAAACCCACTTTAGATATGATCTCTTTAGGAATTCTGTATCCTATCTCTGCATTTTTGAGTTTGAAGAAATTAGCACTGATCTGAGTGAAAGTTGTTCCACCTATACCATATGCTGTACCTAACCGTGGTTTTGTACCATTCGGATTATCAGGGGTCATAGTATCTTCTGTCCACCATTGCAATATATTAGCACCACCGTTTGAAGTTGCGGGGTTAACCCAGTCTTCACGAAGGTAAAAGACTGCACGTGCTTGTCCTTGGAAGCCTAACGTCAGATCGAATTGTTTCCAACTTAGATTGATGTTGATACCATAAGTGATATCAGGTATATTAGTCAGATCCTGGCGTACCTGGTCCAGTGAATTGATTTCACCGTCTCCGTTGACGTCTCTGATTTTGATATCTCCGGCTACTGTTCCCGGTCTTTTGGGTACATTCGGGTCTGCAATGTCTGCTTCGTTATATATTCCGATCGCTTCGTATCTTAATGCTGCACCGATAGGTTTTCCTTCTTCTTTCTGGTATATTTCCGCCATGGGCGTTTCATCTTTAAATATTACTTTATTCCGGGCGTAAGTCAGGTTGCCGGATATTGAATAAGAAAAATCTTTGGTAGGGTCATCCCTGAAACCAAGCATCATTTCAACTCCTTTATTTTCGGTTTCTCCGATGTTTTCGTCAGGTAAACTCAAGCCTGTGAATGTAGGGATTGATGCATTACGTTTTGTCAGGATATCCTTTCTGTTTGTTTTGAACCAATCGAATTCAAAAGTCAAACGGTTATTCAAGAATCCAGTTTCCAATCCGATATCATACGTTTCGGCTTTTTCCCAGGTAATATTAGGATTGGGTACATTTGCCTGAGATATGCCTGAGTACTGTGTTCCGTTAAAAACTGAGCCGTCTGCCAACGTATACATCGTTAGATATTGGAATGAGTCTTTGAGATAATCATTACCCATTTTTCCCCATGAACCACGTGCTTTCAAATTGCTTAACCAGGTAATATCCTTCATGAAGTTTTCTTTGGATATTGTCCAGCCTCCTGAAACTCCGGGGAAGAATCCAAAACGATTTCCTGAAGGGAAGTTATGGGAACCATCGTATCTGAACTGGAATTGTAGCATGTATTTATGATCATAGTCATATAATACTCGTCCGAAGTAGTTTCTTCTGGCTGTTTTTGCTGAACTACTGTGATTTGTCTGTGTATTGGCATCTCCGGCATTCAATTCTCCCAATGCACTTGTAGGGAAATTAGTACGTTTGCCGTCCAATGCAGTACTTTTGGTTTGATTCTGTTCGAAACCGACAAAGGCATCCACCGTATGTACGTCAGCAAATGTGTTCAAATAATTGACACGTACATTTCCGTTTATATACTCAGTCCGCTTTTCCTCAATAAATAGCTGAGGAGCAGTTGTATGACCCATTAATTTTTCATAAGTATTGCTACTTTCATCATAGCTATATACATAATATACATCTTCGAATTGTTTGTAGTTCTGACCAAAATAGTCATATGCTATACTGCCTTTTAACGACAGACCTTTCACCCAGGGTATCGAGATGTCGATGGTGGATTGTCCGTTAAATACCCATGTTTTTGAAGCAGTACTACCGGCATCTCCTGTAGAGATAACCAAGGGATTATAATTACCCCATCCCTGATTTGTCGGATAATCTGTTCCAGGCCAGTATGCATGAGCTGTTGGTGCACTCAAACCGACCCAACTGTACATCCCGTTACCACTGGCTTGCCCATTATACGGTAAAGTCCGGTCTGTGTTTTTACCAAACAAGTCAAAAGTAAGTTTTATATAGTCGTTTATTTTTGCATCTATGTTTGACCGGACATTGTACATGCGGTTCTTCATAGAGCTTTCTCTGTAAGGAGAACCTTGATCCAGGAACCCTGCGGATACAAGATAAGTTAAGTTATCCATACCTCCTGTAAGTTGTATATTTGCTTTGTCCTGACCAGACCAGTTCTTTTGTACTACGTCATACCAGTTGGTATTAGGATAATGTTGTGGATCTGATCCGTCGGCGAATTTCTGTATCTCATCTTCTGTCCATCGAGCGCTGAGTCCTCTGACTTCATTTGCCAGGTTCTGAGCTCTTGCATATGAAGCTGAGTTTGCCATTTTTACAGTCCGGGTAGGCTGTGTAAATGAATGATTATAAGAGACTGAAATGGTCGGTTTTCCTACTTTACCACGTTTGGTGGTAATCAATATAACTCCATTTGCTGCACGAGAACCATATATTGCGGCTGAAGCATCCTTCAATACAGTGATTGATTCAATATCTTCCGGATCAAACCGACTGAATATACCTCCTTCTTCAGAACGAACAACACCGTCGATTACATAAAGCGGATCGTTGGATACCAAGGAATTCTGACCTCTGATACGTATGGTTGACTCGTCTGCCCCTGGTTCACCATTTCGGGTGTTAATAATAACACCCGAAAGACGTCCTGCTAATCCGGAGGCCATATTGGCTGTTGGGCTGAGTGAAATATCTTTAGATTTTAAAGAAGTGATAGCACCTGTAACCACTTCCTTTTTTTGAGTTCCGTATCCTACGACTACAACTTCATCCAATGCTTGCAAGTCTTCTTTCATGATAACATCCAATGATGTTTTATTCTGTACCCGGATTTCTTGTGTAAGATATCCGATATAGGATATTTGTAACATTGAAGAAGGAGAAACCGTTAAGGTATAATTACCATTTATATCTGTCATGGTGCCGTTTACAGTTCCTACTTCTATAACATTTGCTCCAATGATGGCTTCACCGTTTGAATCGGTTACCTTACCGGATATTCTTTTGCCACTTTGTTGCTTTTTTTCCGTTGTATTTTTCATTAACAGGATATTGTTACCTTCTACAGCATATACTACATCCGAGTTCTTAAAAAGAATTTTCAGAACTTCTGCTACGGAGATATCTGAAGCCTTTAATGATACTTTTTGTGACAGATCTACATTTTCATAATTGTAAACAAATAGATAATCCGTTTGTGACTCGATCTGACTGATAATATCCTTCATGTGCATATTTTCGGCTTGGATATTTACTTTAGTCGTCTGAGAATTGGCATTATTTGCCCAAACACTTGAAATACATAACAGAAATAATAAAAAGGTTAACTTCATAAGTCTGAATATGTGTTTAAAATTTGATAATAATAGGGCATACTTCTTCCCTATAGGTTTTTTTTTCATAACTTTGAAAAATCTAGAAAGTTAGTACTAAAATCAATTTGCTGTTGTGTCAGAGTACTGACTGTGATAACCGGGTTATGTTGGAGCATGATCCGGTTAATTTTTACATTCCATTTTTTATCTCATAGGCATTCTATTTTATAGTTATTAGATTTAAATCGTTATTTTTGGTATAACTGAATTTATGTTCTATCTGCAAGACTTTTAATACTTGCTCGATACCATCTTTTGTTCTGAACTTACCGGAATACCGACTGTTTAAAAATTTCTTATTGTGAGTCTCTATATTAATGTCGTAGTATAGTTTGAGTTTCTCAATAATTGTTGCAACCGATTCATTGTTGAAACAGATGAGTCCCTCTTTCCATCTGAAATAATCATAATCGGTAATATTGTTTATAATCAGTTTGTTGTTTTTTAATTTGATGTGTTCTTTCTCTTTCATCCGATAGGTGGATGAGAGGTTGGGCGAAGATAATTCTATACATCCTCTTAATAATGATACTTCAAAATCAGAAGAATAGGAAGTTACATTGAATTCTGTGCCTAAGACCTGTATGTCCATTTGACGAGTTTTTACAATAAAAGGTTGTTTTTCATTATGAACAACGTCAAAATAGGCTTCCCCGTTTAATTCTACCTGACGGTTTCCTTTTCCAAAACTGACAGGATATATAAGCTTACTATGTGCATTGAGCCATACTCGTGTACTATCCGGTAAAATTAACTCGGCACGTTGTCCGGCAGGTACATATAGTGTCTGATAGGTAATAATACTTTCTTCGGTAGTGTTTGTTTCGAATAATTTCGTGCCTCCCCAGAATATGATCAGTATAGCGGCTATTTTGGCCAATTCATAGCCTATTTTCCGGAAAGAGACAGTCCTTTTCTTCTTTTGGTTATCGGCCCGATTATCCGCTTGATTCAGTAGAGAGATATCATTTAGTTTATGTAATGCCATAAATTCCCGGACGTTATTTTCATCTGCATCTAACCAGTCGACTACGGCAATGATTTCTTCCGGGTTGACATTTCCTTCTACGTATCTTTGTAATATCTCTTTATCCATATAGGCTTACTAGTGTGTATTATTTTTGTCTTGTATAGAAAAGACAACACAAGTTCAGAAATCCCTAGTAGGAAAATGAAATATTTTAAACAAAAAGAGCATCCCGTGAATCAGAGATGCTCTTTTTTGTTTTACTGTTCCTTCTTTACCGGCGGATAATCCAACGTATAATGCAATCCGCGGCTCTCTTTTCGTTCGATGGCCTGGCGCATGATTAAATAACCTACATTAATCATATTACGCAGTTCGCAGATATCTTTCGAAGCTACCGAGCGTTTGAACAGGCTCTCCGTTTCTTCATAAATGATATCCAGACGGTCCCAGGCACGTTTCAGGCGCAGGTCGGAGCGGACGATGCCGACGTATGTACTCATGATTTGTCCCACTTCTTTCACACTTTGGGTGATAAGGACCATTTCTTCCAGAGAGGTCGTGCCCTCGTCGTTCCATTCCGGGATGTTTTCCTGATACTTCAATGAATCAATGATTCCTAAACTGTGTTTGGCTGCTGCATCGGCATAGACAACGGCTTCGATTAGTGAGTTGGATGCCAAACGGTTGCCACCATGTAAACCGGTGCAGGAACATTCGCCTACCGCATAGAGACGGTCGATAGAAGAACGTGCATCCAAATCTACCTTGATACCTCCGCATAGATAATGGGCGGCAGGAGCTACCGGGATATAATCCTTGGTAATGTCGATGCCCAGGCTCAGGCATTTCTCATAAATATTCGGGAAATGTTTCTTTGTCTCTTCCGGGTCTTTGTGTGTAACGTCCAGATATACATGGTCATCTCCACGGGTATCCATTTCGTTTTTGATGGCGCGTGCCACAATATCGCGGGGAGCCAGTGAAAGACGTTTATCATATTTCTGCATGAACTCTTTTCCGTCCAGCGTACGCAAAACGCCGCCGTAACCACGCATCGCTTCCGTAATCAGGAAGGAAGGGCGGTCGCCCGGATGGTACAAGGCCGTTGGATGGAACTGTACAAACTCCATGTCCTTAACGGTCCCTTTTGCACGGTAAACCATCGCTATGCCGTCGCCTGTGGCTACCAACGGATTGGTCGTTGTCTGGTAAACGGCACCTACACCGCCGGTTGCAATCAGCGTTACCTTGGAAAGGAAGGTGTCGATTCGTCCGTCCGGGTCCATGATATAGGCGCCGTAGCATTCTATATCCGGTGTCTGGCGGGTGACAGTGACACCCAGATGGTGTTGCGTCAGTATTTCGATTGCGAAATGATTCTCAAATACGGTGATGTTGGGGTGTTTTTGGATGGCCTGAATCAGGCTATCCTGTATTTCGGCACCTGTATTGTCTTTATGGTGCAGGATGCGGAATTCGGAATGTCCCCCTTCACGATGCAGGTCGAAGTTGCCTTTCTCGTCCTTGTCGAAGTCTACACCCCAGCTGATTAGCTCTTTGATTTGCTGAGGGGCGTTGCGCACGACCTTTTCCACGGCATCGCGGTCGCTGAGCCAGTCGCCGGCTATCATTGTATCTTCAATATGTTTGTCGAAATTATCAACAATCAGGTTCGTTACCGAGGCGATGCCTCCCTGAGCGAAATATGTGTTAGCTTCTTCCAGATTAGTTTTGCATACCAGGGCTACTTTTCCCTTGCTGGCAACTTTAAGTGCGAAACTCATTCCTGCAATACCGGAACCTATCACTAAGAAATCGAATCTTTGTACCATAAGACATTACTGTTTAGACCGCCAAAGTTAGGAATTAACTTTTATGGTTGTACCCTTCGATGCCCCTTTCCTTATAAATAAGGGCGAAATAGGCATTCTTTTGCTATTTTTAAAAGAAAAGCCATAAACATTCGCTGACTTCTCCTGTTTTAACTACGCATTGGATATCCGGCTTATTATTAATACTTAAACGTTTTGAAATATGAAATCTAAAGTTTTACTGTTAGCTTTGGCCGCTATGTTGGCAGGCGGGGCTATGGCACAAGATTGTACATTCTTTTTCCCTACGACAAAAGGTACTAAACTGGTGAAAAAGAGTTATGACGGCAAAGGAAACCTGTCAGGTGTAATGACTTATGTAGTGGATGAGGTGGAAAGTAAACAATCCGGCCTGGAAGTCGAAGCCGGCTACGTGTTCGTCAATAATGGCGGAACAGTTATCGACAAAGGCGAACTGGAGGCTTTTTGCCAGGATGGCGAATTCTTTATGGATATGAAAGAGGTGCTGTCCAATCCATCTTTTGTTACTACAACGAATACCGCAGTGGCGGCTACCGATGCCGTAATCAATTATCCGAGCGTAGCGCAAGGAGCATCTTCGGATGATGTCTATTTCGACGATGCAGTCATCAACATTTATTCAAAGAAGAATCGTAAAGACAGGAAGAACATTTCGATTTACGACCGCGAATATGTGAAAACCGAAGAGATTACCACTCCGGCAGGAACGTTCGATTGCACGAAGGTAAAATTTAAAATCAAATCACGTTCCCCGAAAGAAACAATCGAAGGTTACGGATATGAATGGTATGCTCCCAATATCGGGGTAGTCCGCACGGAACAATACAATAATAATAATGTATTGCAATCTTATTCCGTACTCGAAGAAGTAAAATAAGTAAAATATATTCCTTTTTGGAATTGTTTGACCGGTTTAAGTGGATACGCTGTTGCTGTGAAGCGGCGGCGTATTTTCTTTTCCCCTGTCAACTCTCTTTCCTTCTGTTTTTTTCTTTAAATTGGGTTGGAGTCATTCCTTTGACTTGTTTAAATATGGTACTGAAATACCGTTGATAAGTGAAACCTACTTCATAAGATATTTCCGATATGGTCAAATCCGTTTGTATAAGCATCAAAGAGGCTTTCTCTATCCGGATTTTATTGATGTAATCGTTAACGCCCATACCGGTAAGAACCTTTACCTTATTATATAAGGAAGCACGGCTCATAGTCATCTTTTTCATCAGATAGCTTACATCGAGGTCCGGGTTGGCCAGGTTATTATCTATCAGTTCATTCATCTTCGACATGAAATGTTCGTCTGCATTGCTGATTGTGGCCTCCTGTGGCAGGAGCAGGGTAGAGGATTCTTTATATTTTTGTTTGATGGCTTCCCGGCTTTTTAGCAAGTTAAGAATGATAGTCAGCAGGAAGTCTAACTCAAACGGTTTCGGGATATAAAAATCTGCACCGAGCTTATACCCTTGTTCGGTACTTTCCTGGTCGCATTTGGCTGTCAGCAGAATGATGGGGATATGGCTGATTTCAATATCGTTCTTTATATTCTTACAGAGTTCATAGCCGTCCATTTGGGGCATCATGACGTCGCTGACGATGATATCCGGTTGTTTAGCTTTCGTTATTTCCAGGGCGGCAAGACCATTTTCTGCGGTATAAACCTGCTTGAATATATCTTTGAACGAATCTTTCAGGAAAAGCCGAAGTTCATCTTTATCTTCTACGATGAGTAAAGAATATCCTGCACAAGAAATTCCGGTCGCGGACAAGTCTAACGGTATAGATAAATTTTCTTTGTTTTCTGTTTCCTGTGTTTCCTGTTGTCCGGACGTTGTATTTTCGGGCGATATGGGTAACTCATAATAGAAGGTTGCGCCTTTATCCGGATTATTATATGCACCTATGTGTCCTCCGTGCATTTCAATCAATACTTTGGCATAAGACAGACCGATTCCGCTACCGCTTTTATTGTGTTTGCCCTGATAAAAACGGTTGAAGAGCTTCCGGGGGTCGACATTCTGTAAGCCGATACCCTGGTCTGCGACGGCGACTCTGACATAGTTACCCATCAGTTGGGTCGATACTGTTATTTGTGTTTCCGGTTCGCAGAATTTAAGGGCATTCATCAGAATATTGGAAAAAATAGTCTGGCATTTCCATTCGTCGAACCAGATTGACTCAATCTGAGTATCCAGCTGATATATCAGCTGGATACTCTTTTCCTCTAATTCAGTTTTGAAATCTTCGGAGACGGAGACTATCCATTTATTTAACGGGTGAGGCTGTTTTTGTAAAGACTTCTGCTCCGTTTTGATGCGGTTTAGGTCGAGAACCATGTTAATCAGGTTTTTCATTTTTCTCGACTGTTTGTAAATAGTATTTAACTGGCCGTGAATAACTTCGGGATTCAGATTTTCATGGCTGGTGTCGATAAGTCTTTTCAACGGAGCGTAAATGAGTGTAAGGGGAGTCCTGAGTTCATGGCTTATATTGACCAGGAACTGTATCTTTTCTTCGTTCATGGCCTGCTCATGTTCTTTCATCTCCCATTTCAGTCGGTTTTCTTTTTTCTTCAGGATAGTATATACCGTAGCAGTAATGATTCCTATGATTAACAGGATTGCGCTGACAATAAAAAGATTGCTTTTATACCAGGGCGGGGTGATATGGAGTGTGAGTATCTTTTTGGGCTGGCTCCATATCCCGCTTTTCGTATTGTAGGATGCAATAATCGAATAACTTCCCGGGAGTAGTACCGGCAGATTTAATTTGTTGTTATAAGATTCGATGTATTGTTCGTTTGCCCCTTCTATTTTGTAGCGGAACATTGTTTTTCTGAATATATCTTTCTGGTTTATATTGAACACGACCGATAGAGATGTGTAATTCCAGGGAACCGTAATTGACCGTTGGGTTGCATCGAACTCTTTCAGATAAGTGCTTCCGTTGAATAGAATATCGGATAAATTTATTTCCGGTTGGAGGTCATTATTGTATGAGATATTCTTATCTATTTTTACCAGTCCGTCGGTTCCTGCCAGGTAAATGTTATTTGTTTTGGACTGTTCCTGATACATAAACAGGATTTCATTCGGCGAAAATCCATCGGATTCGCTCCAGATAATAAATCTCCCTTCATCGATAACATACGAAAAGAGCATATTCTGTGCACCTATCCAGAGACGCCCTTTATCGTCGAGGAAAAGATAAG
Source organism: Parabacteroides caeci (assembly GCF_023656795.1). Taxonomy (NCBI): domain Bacteria; kingdom Pseudomonadati; phylum Bacteroidota; class Bacteroidia; order Bacteroidales; family Tannerellaceae; genus Parabacteroides; species Parabacteroides caeci. The sequence continues at coordinate 19,561 of NZ_JAMOKT010000058.1, read as the reverse complement.
ACACGTTATTGAAAAGCCGGGTATTGATCCGGTGCAATACTTTCTCATTCAGATTGTAATAGCTGAGTCCCTGGTCGCTTCCTATCCAGACGGTCCCTTTTTTATCATAACAAAGGGTATGGATAGTTTCGCTTGGTTCAGTGGTGAATAGAAGGGACAGGCTGTCGTTCTTCTGTAATGTCTGTAAGACATAATTCTCTTTTATCATAAAAATAAGTGAATCGTCCGCATAGGTCAGGTTCAGCGCTTCCAGGGAGAAATCGGTTTCTTTTGTTTTTATGGTAGAGAAGGTCTTTGTCTCAGGATAGTAGATACGTGCACTGAGCGACAGAATATATATTTTGTCGTTGCTGACTTTATGCGCCAGGGGCATAAAGCCGTAATAACATTCTTCTGTATTGATCTGGTTGTTGACAATGGTAAATGGGGTGTATTTCCCCGTTTTTTTGTTGAAAACAACTATTCCCTGATTGAATAACGAGACCAGAAGCTCCGTGTCGGATAAGCCGGTAATGGAAGTCACCTTATCGCCGTAGGTGGAAGTAAATTGTTTGAATGTATCGGTAAATGGGTTGTATACATTGATTCCTCCGCCGTCTGTCCCTATCCATAAAAGACTGTCATTGTCTTCGTACAGGCTGGTGATGGCTTTTTCACTTAATCCGTTGGTGTTGTTTAAGGCAACGTCTTTATACGTCCTGATATAAGTTTCCTTGATTCCGAATATGCCGCCTCTCACACTACCGGCCCAGAGATTCTTTTCATTATCCATATAAAGGACAGTAATGGAATTGACGGGAAGCGAATTTGCATCTCCCGGAATATGTTGTAAGACGGTAAAATCTTTTGTGCTGGGATGATATATATTGATACCTCCGCCGTCGGTTCCTATCCATATATCCCCGTCTTTCTCCAGGATGCTGAGAATGATATTATTACTGAGTTTGGAGTTTTCGCTTTTGTAGTGGGCTATCAGTTTCCCTTTCGGGTCGTAGCAGAAAAGTCCCTGCCTGTAAGGGGATAGGTAAATATATCCTTCGGCGTTGATAAAAATGGCGGATACTGTATTGGTAAACGGCAACGAGTCGTCTTTATAAATCTCGTTTGTCGTATAATTATAGGTGAGAAGCCCATGCTTTTTTGTGTTCAGCAATACCTTATCCCCTTCTATGTTTAATATGCTGAGGATGGAATATTCTCCGGCTTCCCGTAAGTGATTTTCTGTATTGAGATGAGTACGTTCAATATTTTTGTTCTGATAATCAAAACGATAAAGTGTTTTTTCTCCTCCGAAAAGAATTCCTCCGGGTATACAGAGATAAGAAAATATCTTTTCTTTTATAATCGGGTCGAAATTGTTGTAGTCGGGATTATATTTAACCAATCCCTTATTGGTGGAAACCCAAAGATTATTGAGCGAATCTTCTGCAACAAATTGTATATAGTTGCCGGGAAGTGAATATTTATTGTCTTTTTCGTTGAAGAAACTTTTCAGTTCATGCTGGTCGTAGCAGTTTAATCCAGACTTTGTTCCTATCCATAGTATTCCTTTATGGTCGCATAAAATGGAGTTGATGCTCGATTGTGATAATCCCTGCTCGATTGCTATTTGTTTGAAATAATAGCTGGCATTGTTGCTCCGTCCGGTACCGGGTAAAAGACAGAGTAAAATAATGTATGCGATATGTGGAAAAAACTTCATAATCTAATTTTACTTTTTTTACAAATATACAGCTAAACAATGAATTCCCCAATAGGTAAAATAGTATAGGATCCAAAATCATATTCAAAAGGTTTGATTGTTATTTTCTGATAATTAGGTGTTTGTACAATAGAGGAATACTTTTAGACAGGATTTGACGCCCTTCTTGAAAGCAGACTATACATTTGTCAGCATATCTTAAATTTAAAATCAGATGAAAAAAAATGTAATTATTATGCAGAAAGGACCGCCTCCGGATAATAAACGGACTCTTAGAAAAATGATTGGTGATTTTGACTTTAAACTAAAAATACGATTAAACTTATGAATCAAGTACAGGCTAAGTATAAGCTGGTAGGTAGTCCCCTTCAAAAGGTCGGCGTACTGTTGCTGCTTATTTTGTTTATACGACCAGATGTACAGGCTGAGGCTAACAGTCCAGCTCTTGCTTCCGGTCCGGATAGTAATGTTCCGTCTATAACCCAGCAAAGAGAACAGAAAAAGCTGGTGAAGGGAACAGTCAGTGACGACACTGGCGAATTGATGATAGGAGCCACGATTTCTATCAAAGGAACGACTCAGGGAGTTCTTTCTGATATAAATGGAAATTATGAAATTGAATGTACGGATAATGATATTCTTCAGGTCTCTTATCTGGGTTATACGCCTCAGGATATAAAAGTCGGTAACCGGAAAGTCATCAATGTTGTTTTGGCTTCCGACAATGTTCAGCTGGAAGAGGTACAGATCATCGCTTATGGAACTCAGAAGAAGTTGACTGTGACCGGCTCTGTTTCTTCGATAGACACAAAGGATTTGTTGAAATCGCCCACGTCCAGTATCGGTAATATGCTGGCCGGCTCTGTTTCGGGTATTTCAACCGTTCAGTATAGCGGACAACCCGGTGCTGAGGACCCGGAAATATTTGTCAGAGGTATTGCTTCTTTGGATGGCGCCCGCTCACAACCATTGATTCTGGTGGATGGGGTGGAACGTTCTTTCTTCCGCATGGACCCTAATGAAATAGAGAATATTACTGTTTTGAAGGATGCTTCGGCAACGGCCGTATTCGGTGTACGGGGTGCGAATGGAGTTATCCTGGTAACGACACGTAGAGGAAAAGAAGGACGTACGGAAATATCGCTGTCTTCTTCGGTCGGTATCAGTGAAGCGATGCGTGTTCCGGAAATGATGGGGAGTTATGACCATGCCAAATATTTCAATGAGATGCAATTGAGCGACAATCCAAATTTAGGTCCCAACGATTTGAGATTCTCGCCTTATGTATTGGATATGTTCCGGACGAATGCCGATCCGATCATGTTCCCGAATACGAACTGGGAAGATTTGATGTTTAAGAAAGCATCTTTACAAACACAGCATAACCTGAATATTTCGGGGGGAACGAAAGATGTGAAGTTTTTTATTTCCCTGGGTTATCTGTATCAGGATGGTTTGCTGAAGAGATTTTATGAAAGTTATAATCCGAACTATAAAAACAACCGTTATAATTATCGGGCGAATCTCGACATTAACGTAACTAAGAGCACTACTTTGAAATTGGGGTTGGGCGGACGTCTGGAAACAAAGAAAGATCCTAAGTTCGGCGAACAAAACAATTTATGGATGGAGATTCTCCGTGTGCAACCATTCTCCAGTCCGGGCTTTGTAGATGAAAATCTGGTTCAGATTAAAAACCGTTATATCCCGATGACAATGCGTAACCTGTTCTCCATGTATTATGGGAAAGGATATACAGAGGCTTCGCAAAATACGATGAATCTGGATATGGATTTAACGCAGAAACTGGATTTTATCACCAAAGGTCTTTCTTTTAATATTAAAGGAGCTTACAATACCTCTTATACGGGAAGTAAATCATGGAATGGCTCGATGGAATCGTATACTCCGGTCTATAAATCCAGTCTGACCGATCCGGGATTGGCCATTGATGATCCTAATTTTGATCATACGATTGTGTATCAACTTGAAGGTACAGCGAGTGCTTTGTCTGCGTCGGAAGACTGGAGTACCAAGACGCGCGACTGGTATGTAGAGGCCAGTTTGCGTTACGACCGTACTTTCGGGGATCATAAAGTCGGCGGCTTGCTTTTGTATAATATGACCAAACAGTATTATCCCAAGGCTAATACGGATATCCCGAAAGGATATTTGGGATTGGTTGGGCGCGTCACTTATGCTTATAAAGATCGTTATCTGGTCGATTTCAATGCCGGTTATAACGGTTCGGAAAACTTTGCACCGGGTAAACGGTACGGATTTTTTCCGGCGGCCTCACTCGGTTGGGTGATATCGGAAGAGAAGTTTATGAAGCAGGTAGATTTTATCAGCTTCCTTAAATTAAGAGCTTCTTATGGTCTGGTTGGTAATGATATATTGAATGAATATAAACGTTTCTTGTATTTGCCGGACTCATATTCTGCCAGTTCGGGCGGATATTATTGGGGAGTGAATACGCCGCAGGCTTATCCGGGTGCATCGGAACTGATTCTGGGAAATCCGGATGTTACCTGGGAGAAGGCTGCCAAACAAAACTACGGCTTGGATATGAACCTGCTGGATCAGCGTTTGAGTTTCTCTCTGGATGTATTTTTTGAGAAACGTAAAGATATTCTTATTCAGCAAAATACAGTTCCGGGATTCGTTGCAGCCGACCTGCCTGCTGTCAATTTGGGCAAAGTGAACAATAAAGGGTATGAAATCTCTTTGGGATGGAACGATAAAATTGGCAGCAAGTTTCGCTACTGGTTGAAAGGAAATATCTCTTTCTCCAGAAATGAGATTGTCTATAAAGATGAAATTCCACAGAATGAACCTTATATGTATGAAACAGGACGTTCTATCGGTTTGAATTACGGATATGTCTTCGACCGTTTCTTCGAGGCAAAAGACTTTAATGAGGATGGTTCGACTATTACCGGAATCCCAGCACAATCGGGAACATTTAAGCCTGGTGATATTTTGTTCAAAGACCTGAATAATGACGGAGTAATCGACGGGGATGATAAAACTTATTTTGGTTATGGAGAAAATCCCGAATATATATTTGGCTTGAATGCCGGATTCGAATATAAAGGTTTTGACTTCTCGATGAATTGGACAGGGGCAACTAACGTTTCCAGACGTTTGGAAGAAGACTTTACCCGTCCGTTCAATACCGGTGACGCTCCCCTGATGAAATGGATGGTTGAGGAACGTTGGACAGAAGAGAAAGGACAATCGGCCCAATTCCCGCGCTTTACCCAAACCAACAGAATGCATAACTCGCAAATGTCGGATTTCTGGGTGAGAGATGCTTCTTATCTGCGTCTGAAGAACCTGGAGGTAGGATATACGTTGAATGCGGATGTGTTGAAGAAAGTCGGTATCCAGAAACTCAGGGTGTTTGCCAATGGGTATAACCTGCTGACATTTGACCATCTGGGATTTATCGACCCGGAATCAAAAATCAGTAATAAGAACAAGTATCCCAATACGCGTATTTACAATTTTGGAGTGAATGTAAATTTCTAATGATACAAATAGTATGAAAAGATTATTAATACCAATATCTATAATAGCCACCTCTTTCTATTTCGGTTCATGTAACGACTTGAAGATAGGCGATGATTTTCTGGAAAAAGCCCCGGGAGCTGATGTTACCCTGGATACGATTTTTGCATCCAAGCAGTATGCCGAACGTGCTTTGGCTGCGGCTTACAGGCATTTGCCCTATGGGGTTATGTACAGTTGGGATGCTGCCGAAGACAAACTGGGAGTAGACTTGCTTGAATCGACAACCGATCTTTGCCAATCTTACCTGGGATGGGGATGTGGTGCGGAACGCCATTATTATAACGGACAATATAATGCTTCGGTTGCCGACACCTATGATGTGATGTATGCTTACACAAAAGAACGTAGTTGGGAAGCTATCCGTAAAGCGTATATTTTCTTGGAAAATGTAGACCGGGTACCGGATATGACGGCAGAGGAAAAGGCCATCCGTAAGGGTGAAGCCAAGATGGTGATAGCAGTACAGTACACTCAAATGATGCGTCATTTTGGTGGCTTGCCTTTGATTGATAAAGCTATTTATCCGGGCGATGACTATAATTATCCGCGTGAAACCATTGAAAAGACGGTCAATTTTATCGTCAACTTGTGTAATGAAGCCGCAGCTGTACTTCCCTGGCAGGTATCGGTGGAAGAAGACGGGCGTTTCACCAAAGCTGCTGCACTCGGATTGAAGGTGCGTGTGCTATTATTTGCAGCCAGTCCTTTATTCAATGACAGCCAGCCTTATCTGGATGGCGAAGCCAGTACGAACCTGATGGTTTGGTATGGAAATAAATCCGATCAACGCTGGCAGGATGTTGTGGATGCCTGTAAAGAATTCGAACAGGCAAACAACTCGGGTTCTTATTACTATCAGTTGGTTGAAACGGGCGATTACCGGCAGGATTTTCAGGATGCATGGTATAAAAGAAGAAACGGTGAAGTGTTGATATCTACACGTGTAGCCTATACTTGTCCGGATATTTGGGATGGAAACTTTTATTTTATGCAGTCGGCCGGTTGGTATGGTTGTAGCTGTCCGACATTGAATTATATCGATATGTTCGGTAATGCCGACGGTACGTCTTTTAATATAGACTGGGATAATATACCGCAGGGCGTCAATCCGTTCGAAGGCAGAGACCCCCGGTTGTATGAGACTCTTGTTATTAACGGCGACAGATGGCAGGGGCGTACAGCTGAAACCTATATCGGTGGGCAAGAACAGAAAACGGAAAATGATACGCGTTGCCGTACCGGTTCTGTTATGCGTAAGTTCCTTCGTGAACATGATTATGCCACTCTGACCGGTTCGGTTATTCACTGGCCTTATTTGCGTCTGGCTGAGATTTATTTGAGTTATGCAGAGGCTTTGAATGAACTCGGACGTACGGGCGAAGCTTATGAGTGGGTAGACAAAGTCCGTGGACGGGTCGGTTTACCGAAGTTGCAGCGTAATCTGTCACAGGAGCAATTCCGTGAAATGGTACTGAATGAACGTGCCGTGGAATTTGGTTTTGAGGAGATCAGATGGTTTGACCTGGTCCGTTGGAAACGTGCGGAAGATTTTACCAAACCTCTGTACGGTGTAAAAACCTGGCGTCAGGCAGACGGTTCTTATAAATATGAAAAATGGCAGTTGGCCGAACGTTACTGGAAGAAGAACTGGTCACCTAAATGGTATTTGTGTGCATTCCCGCCTGAAGAAATTAATAAAGGTTATGGATTGGTCCAGAATCCGGGATGGTAATTCATTTGATAAATCATAAAAGCAGGTTATGAAAATAATAAAAGAAATATATGTAGCTGCATTTTTGTCTGTGTCTGTTTTCTCGTATGCACAGGATACAAAAATGGTAAACCGTGGATTTAATCTGTCTGTTCCCAGTGAAGAAAGTACGGTAGCTGTTTCCACAATATATATGGATGCCTCTAAAACGTCTGATATTAATCCAGCAAATTCCTTGTATGGAAGACTTCCCGGATTGATCAGTCTGCAAGGCTCGACTGTAGCATGGGATAATGATCCGACAATGTATGTGAGAGGTCTTGCCACGATGGGGACAGGAACTCCTTTGGTTCTAATCGACGGTTTTGAACGTCCCCTCAGTTCCTTGTCACAGGATGAGATAGAGAGTGTTACGGTTCTGAAAGATGCTGCATCACAGGCCTTGTATGGTGTACGGGGGGCAAACGGTGTCATTCTGGTGACTACCAAACGCGGTATTTTGGAAGGAATGAAAGTGCATGCTAGCTATCAGTTCGGGATAAATACTCCATTCCGTCTCCCCGATATGGCGGACGGATATACGTATGCATTGGCAATGAACGAAGCTTTACGGATGGACGGACTGTCCGCTTTGTATAGCAACTCTGATCTGGAAGCTTTCCGTACGGGTTCCAACCCGGCACTTTTCCCGAATGTGAACTGGAAGGATGAAGCCTTGAGAAATAAAGGGACGACTCATCAGTTTAATGCTTCTTTTACCGGGGGAGGAAAGAATGTGAGTTATTTTGCCGCAATCAATTACATCGGTGATAACGGTTTTATGAATGAGAACTATTTCAGCCCGGATTATTCCAGTCAGATGTCGTGGGATAAACTGAGTGCCAGGGCGAACCTCGATATTAATGCGACAAAACTCACGCTGGTAAAATTGAACTTGTTGGGTGAATTGTCGCAACATAATCGTCCGGCAACGGAGTATTCGACTTTGTTCCCGATGATTTACGATGTTCCGGCAGCGGCTTTCCCGGTAAAGACGAGTACTGGTGTATGGGGCGGCGATAATGTGCGCAAAAATCCTGTTGCAGAATCGGTGGCTAAAGGTTTTTCCGTTGGAAATGACCGGGCTTTATATGCCGACTTACGGATTATCCAGGACCTGTCGGTTCTTACTTCCGGTTTGAGTGCAGAGCTTGCTATTGCTTATGATAACCGGGCCAGCTATTGGGATAATAAAACAAAGAATTATCTGTATGAAAGTTTGCAGCCGGTCAGGGATAACGGAGGTACTATTATCGATATAACCCGTACACGTTACGGACAGGAAACGGATTTGTCTTTCAGTTCCAGCTTGGGATATCAGAACCGTGTAACAACGTTTGAGGCAAAAGTCAATTACGAAAAAAACTGGCAGGATATGCATCAACTGAATGCTGCGGTCATTTACCATCAGGAAGAAAATTCCCTGAAAGGAATTAATAATACGTATAGACGGCAGAGTTATATAGGAAATGCAAGCTATGCTTATAAAAGCAAGTATCTGGCTGATCTAGTGTTGACTTATTCCGGGTCGAGTGTGTTGGGAAGTTCTGATAAGTATGCATTTTTTCCTGCTATTTCTGCTGGTTGGGTCATTTCTTCCGAAGACTTTATGAAAGAAGTTACAGCGATAGATTATCTGAAAGCAAGAGCTTCGTGGGGTATTACCGGAAGTGATCGCTTTGCTTATGATTATGATAAATATTATTTCAAAACGGGCATCAGTTCCTATTTTTTTGGAGATAATAATAACTCTGTATCCGGTAATGGCGAGTTCCGTTTGCCTAATTTGAAATTGATGCCGGAAACAGCCTATAAGTTTAACTTCGGCATCGATATGGAAGTATTCAAGCGGTTGTCTTTATCAGCGGATGTCTTTTATGAAAAGCGGACGAATATTCTGGTGAACTCATCTGCTATTTACTCTTCCGTGTTGGGAGTCAGCACACCGATTTTGAATGATGGCGAAGTTAAGAACTATGGATTTGAAGCCGGTCTTTCCTGGCGTGACCGTATCGGAGATTTCACCTATATGCTGGCTGGTAATTTCACTTTTGCCCGTAATGAGATTGTAAATATGGACGAAGGATATAAACCGTATGATTACCTGAAAAATACAGGAAACCGGATCGGGCAGTATTATGGTTTGGAGGCAATCGGCTTCTTTCAGGATGAGGCAGATATAGCGGGCAGTCCTGTACAATCTTTTTCCAATGTGGTTCCGGGCGATGTAAAGTATAAAGATCAGAATGGTGATAAGGTGATCGATGATTATGATAAGGTGGCTATCGGTTACAGTACTGTTTTGCCGGAAATTATGTACGGGTTTTCAATTGGATTAGGATATAAGAATGTGAGTTTGAAAGCAGATTTCCAGGGAGTAGCTAACTATACGTTAGTTAGAAATATGTCAAGTATGTACCGTCCTTTGGTCGGTAATAAGAACGTCTCTCAACATTATCTGGAAAATCGCTGGACACCGGAGAATACCAATGCCCGGTATCCGCGTCTGACAACTAAACAGAATGATAATAATTTCAGGGAAAGTTCTATCTGGGCTGAAAACGGCAATTTCCTGAAACTGAGAAATGTGGAGTTGGCCTATACTTTACCTAAATCATGGGTAAACAAGATCAGACTCAGCAATATCAACCTGTTTGCCAGAGGTATGAATCTGTTTTCATTTGACCATGTGAAAGATATGGACCCGGAGCAAATGTATGCTACTTATCCATCTTTCAGATCATATAACATTGGATTAACTCTTGATTTTTAAAAATAGACATTATGAATAAGAAAATATTATCTGCCATATTTGCTTTTGCAGTGTGTATGTCTTCCTGCAATTATCTGGATTATAATGAATCGTCCGGATTTGACAAAGAAGATATGTTCACCTATTTTGAAAGAGCAAAAGGTATGCTTACCACCGTATATTCATATTTACCCGCCGATTTCGGTAATTTTGACGGAGCGACCCGGGCAGCGGCGACCGATGAAGCGGAATATGCTTGGAATACATCGGGCATCATCCGGTATAATAACGGTTCGTGGAGTCCTATCCTGACAATCGATAATGTGTGGGGCACTTACTATACCGCAATCCGTTCTGCTAATATGTTTCTGAATAATTATCAGGAAGACTTTACCAATATTGAATGGAATGATAATTATGAGACTTTGATGCAGCAATATCAGTATTATCCGTATGAAGCTCGTTTTTTACGTGCCTTCTACTATTTCGAGTTGGCCAAACGGTATAAGAACGTCCCGCTGATTACGGAATGCCTGGAACTCGATGAGGCGAATAGCGTGACTCCTTCTGATTTTGATAAAGTGATTGATTTTATTGTCAGTGAATGCGATGAGATCATGGATAAGCTGCCTGTATCCTATAAAGATGTGCCGGGATATGAAACGGGCCGTATCACCCAGGGAGCCGTGATGGCCTTGAAATCAAGAACGTTACTGTATGCAGCCAGCCCTTTATATGCCGGGACGGCTGGTCAGGAAAAATGGATTGCAGCGGCTAAAGCGGCCAAACAACTGATCGATAAGGTTGAATCGGACGGGCGGTATCAACTGGTAGATGAACAAATATGGAATAATCTGGCTTCCAAAGAACTGATTCTGGAAACGCGCAGAGGTAATTCAAATGATTTCGAAAAACTGAATTTCCCTATCGGTTATGAGGGAGGAAACTCCGGAACCTGTCCTACACAAAATTTAGTGGATGCTTTTGAAATGAAGGATGGAAGCCGGTTCGACTGGGGAAACCAGGAACATATCGATAATATGTACAATCCGGAAAAGAGGGATCCCCGCTTGTTTAAGACTGTTCTGACGAATGGCTCTACTTTCAAGAATGCGGCTGTTGAGACTTTTATAGGCGGTAAAAACGGAGCGCCTTTGGATGGTGCGACACCGACAGGCTATTATTTGAAGAAATATGTTGTCGAAACAATCAGTTTGAATCCGAACAATACGACTACCGAGCGTCATGTCTGGGTACTTTTCAGATATGCGGAGATTTTATTGAACTATGCGGAAGCTCTTTATGAGGCCTACGGCAATCCGGACTATACGGATAATACGTTTACGTTATCCCCACGGGCAGCCATCGACAAAGTCAGGGCGCGTGCCGGAATGCCGGGAGTTGCTTCGGATGATTTTCTTGAACGGATCAGGAATGAGCGCCGGGTAGAACTTGCTTTTGAAGACCATCGGTTCTGGGATGTCAGAAGATGGAAAATCGCTCCTCAGACAATGGATATTTATGGGGTGAAGATTGAGAAACAAGACGACGGGTTGATTTATACACGTCAGCTTGTTGATAAGCGCACATGGAGTGACAAGATGTATCTGTATCCTGTATCCAATGAAGAATTGTTTAAAAATCCACTTTTGAAACAAAATCCTGATTGGTAAGAATAAAATGAGCAGAGAAGCCACTCTAAACCTGTTTGCGGTGGCTTCTCTTTATAATACCTCGATTTAGAAACAATAGAACTTTAGAAAATGAAAATGTACACTTTCGTACTGGCATTGTTATTATGTGCCTGTACCTCAACACAGCGAACCTTTTATGTGGATAGCATAACCGGAGATGACACGAATAAAGGATCTTCACCGACAGAAGCCTGGAAGAGTCTCGATAAATTGAACAAACAAGTCTTTGAACCGGGTGATAGGATTTTATTTAAATCGGGGACTGAATATGTCGGTCAGTTTGAACCGAAAGGTAGCGGGAGCGAAGGAAAACCGGTGATGGTCGATAAATATGGAGACGGAGGGAAGCCTATCTTGCATGGAGACGGTCAGAAACAACATACGATACTGCTGGAAGGACTTGAGTATTGGGAACTGAATAATCTGGAGGTTACCAATAAAGGGGAAAAACCGGATCCCGGTAGAAATGGTATTATTATTTATGCTTGGGATAAAGGCGATGTGCATCATATCCATTTGAAGAATCTGACTGTCAGGGATGTGAACGGGAGCTGTATAAAGAATGAAGGAGCCGGAAACGGAATTTACTGGCATAACGGGGGAGATGAAGTGCCGACCCGTTTTGTTGATTTACTGATAGAGAACTGCCATATTTACCGTTGCCAACGGAATGGAATAACCGGTAATGGTAATAGTGACCGTGATAAATGGTTTCCCAGTCTGAATGTCGTTATCAGGGGGAACCTGATCGAGCAGGTTCCGGGAGACGGGATTGTTCCTATAGCCTGCGACGGTGCATTGGTAGAACATAATATAGTAAGGGATAGTCCGGATCTTCTGCGGATAGAAGATGCCGCTGCCGGTATCTGGCCCTGGGGTTGTGATAACACGATTATCCAGTTTAATGAGGTAAGCGGACAGAATGCCAAATGGGACGGGCAGGCTTTCGATTCGGATTACAATTGCCGTAATACCGTTATCCAATACAATTTCAGCCATGATAATGCCGGAGGTTTTGTGATGGTGTGTAACGAGGGTAATACTTTGGGTAAACCTTATAATATAGGAACGGAAAATACGATAATCCGTCATAATGTAAGTATCAACGACGGTTTGCGTGCTTATCCGACACGTCCCGGCTGGTTCTCTCCGGTTATACATATTTCCGGACCGGCTAAACAGACCGCTATTGAAGAAAATGTGATTGTTATTATGAAAAAGCCTTCACCGGAGATAGACCGTTCGGTACTTATCATGGATAACTGGGGAGGGCCCTGGCCGGAAAATACGGTGTTCAATAAAAATATTTTTTATGTAATAAACGATGATCTGGAATATAAGTTCATAACAGGTGGTAGTAAAGCCACTCAGTTTGATGGAAATGTCTTTTACGGTAATTTTATAAATAAACCGGATGATCGGAATGCTATCGAAAAAGAACCGGATTTTACTTCCGGATTTCCTTTTCATGAGAATTTCCCTGACTACTTGAGGGAGAAAGTGATTAAAAGGTTAAAACAACAATAGGGAGTGTTGTTTAAAAGAGAGTGTGTCAAAATCTTGTTTTGTCATGGCGGTCCCGGATCAAGTCCGCCATGACAAAAACTGGGCGTCAAAGGATCTCCAATGTAACAAATTTCTCTGTCTGAAACCTTCTCCGATAAATTCGCAACGACGCTCACGGCGTATATTATATAAGGTTTGTTTCTTGCAAATGCTTGTATTACAGCGGATTGTTTTTTTTCTTTTGGGATACTCCTTCTAATGTGATCATATAGGGAAGAGATTATGTGCAGGCCTCTATCGGATAAGTTCTAAGCTAAAATACACTATGAAGATAATTAGAGCATCAGTGAGGTAAATGTCTTTTTGTTATTCATGCTTTTTCATGCAATAATATTGAAGGCCAATAAACTTTTTAATGTGAGCAAAAATTCGTAATATTGCTTATTACTAACTTTAATACATAAGGTTATGGAAAAGAAGACGTTTGGAAAGAGAATAGTGACCCCGAAGCATGTTGCGATAGCGGTCAGCATAGTAATCCTGTTTGGATTGTTCTATTTGAACCAGATACAGTTGATTGCTTATATTTTGATACTGATTTTCATTATACCGGTATTTTATCCTTATAAGATCGATAAAGGTTATCTGACGCAAGGTAATTTTGTGGCGATCCCTATCAAGGATATAGAGAAGTTATTTGTAAAAGAGTCTGGTAGTGTCGTGATTTATTACACTAAACCTTATAAAGACAAGGAGTACACCAACACGGTCTATCCGGTCGATACCGAAGGATTTGTGGCTGCTTTACAACAAGTAAATGAAGAAATGACTATCTTGCGCGAAAATTCGTAAAATGGATAGAGTCTTTAAATCTAAGATCGGCTGGTGGTATCATTTATTGATCATTGTGCTGGCAGTATTGTGTGTAATATCTGTGTTACATCAGAATGTAGCGGCTATTGTTACATCGTTGGTTGCCAGCGCATTGGCGTTGCATGTGTTTTTTAATACCTATTATGTGATTACGGCAGACGGAATGTTGCTGCTCCGTTGCGGCTTCTTTCCTAAAAAAGAGATTGCTATCGCTGATATAGAGGCGTTACAACCTTCCATTCTGCCTGTATTTAGTTATTCCTTATCGTTGGACAGAATCGTTATCTGGAAAGAAGGAAAAATGTGGATGTTGATATCTCCGCAAAACGAGAAAGAGTTTGTAAAGCTGCTGAAGAAGATTAATCCGGATATTCAGATCAAGAGTAATGAAGGATTGTTATGAAAGCAACTTTTAAGAGAGATTATAGTTATTGGCCAGCTTGGTTGCCTATTACTGTCTATTTTCTTGCGGCAATAGGACTTTTTATAGTCATGGGGATAGGCAGCGATAATTATTATCTGTTGATGATGCCTGTCGCTTTTGTTTTTTACTTTGTGGCAATGATTCGAAATCCTTTTCATATAACAGATGATAATAAACTTACTGGAAACGGATTCATAGATGTTGGACTGATCACCAGGTTTGAAAGAAAAAATAAGGGCGTAACTGTCTATTATCTTTGGCCAAACGGGAAAGCAGAGCAAAAACGTTTCTTCCCTTTGAAAGATATCGATACTTTTATATCAACTTTATTAGAAATAAATCCAAATATAAAACTTAATTAAATCTGAAAACATGAAATACGACGTTGCTATAATCGGGGGAGGACCTGCCGGTTATACGGCTGCTGAGAGAGCGGCTGCCAGTGGACTATCCACTGTGTTGTTTGAAAAAAATGCGTTGGGAGGAGTCTGCCTCAATGAAGGCTGTGTTCCCACAAAAACATTGCTTTATTCGGCTAAAGTGTATGATACTATTAAACATGCACAGAAATATGCCGTTAAAGCGGAGAATCCTACATTTGATTTTCCTAAAATTATTGCCCGTAAAAATAAGGTGGTGAAAAAGCTGACAGCTGGTATCCGGATGAAAATGACGGAACATGGGGTTGTTGTCGTCAGTGGGGAGGCTGAAATTAAAGGGCGTGCTGCCGACGGAACTATCACTATCGCCTGTGGTGAAGAAACTTATGAGGCAGCCAACCTGTTACTGTGTACCGGCTCTGAAACGGTGATCCCACCGATCCCCGGCCTGGCAGAAACTGAGTACTGGACGAGCCGTGAAGCATTGCAGACAAAAGAGCTTCCCGCATCCCTCGTTATTATCGGTGGCGGCGTGATTGGTATGGAGTTTGCCTCTTTCTTCAATAGCATGGGAACGGAGGTACATGTGGTAGAAATGCTGGACAAAATATTAGGTCCGATGGATAAGGAATTGTCCGATATGCTTCAGGCTGAATATGCAAAAAGAGGTATCAAATTCTATCTGAGTCATAAAGTGACAGCTGTTCATAATGGCGAAGTCACCGTTGAGAAAGACGGGGAGAGCTTTGTCATCAATGGAGAAAAAGTATTGTTAAGCGTTGGCCGCCGTCCGGTAACCAAAGGTTTCGGACTGGAAACGTTGGGTGTCGAGCCTTTCCGGAACGGTATAAAAGTGAATCAATACATGCAGACTTCTTTGCCGAACGTATATGCTTGTGGTGATATCACCGCCTTCTCTTTGCTTGCCCATACCGCTGTAAGTGAGGCGGAAGTCGCCGTGAAACATATTCAGGGAAAAGCCGGTGGCGGAATGAGCTATAAAGCAATACCGGGTGTGGTCTATACAAATCCGGAGATTGCCGGTGTAGGTAAAACTGAAGAAGAATTGCAGGCGGAAGGCATCCCTTATACGGTAAAGAAGTTGCCGATGGCCTTCTCCGGTCGTTTCGTGGCAGAAAATGAGCAAGGAAACGGTGTCTGCAAGCTGATCCTGGCCGAAGATGAAACGGTGATTGGCGCTCATTTGCTGGGAAATCCAGCTTCTGAACTGATCGTGATAGCAGGTCTTGCCATCGAGAAAGGCATGAAAGCCGAAGAACTTAAATCAATCGTATTCCCGCATCCTACTGTCGGAGAGATAATCAAAGAAGCACTTTATTGATTTAAATCTCTATCTTTGCAAAGCTAAATCGCAGCGCATGGATATGTTTGAAGGGTATGTAGGCATTCGTTTATGGGACGGGCAGCTGGTGGATGATGTGATCTTCTCGCTGCTCTTGTCCCTGCTGATTGCCTTTGCTATTATATTTCGCTCTAATTTTCAGCATTTTGTAAAGATGCTGAAAGATGTCGTGTATCTGAAGGAGCGGCAAAACCTGTTTGACGAAACCATCGGTAAAAGTGGTTCTTTCTTCCGTAATTTTATGACTTTTCAGGCTTTGTTTCTTTGCAGTATTGCCTTGTTTGCAATTGCCCGGGCAAGAGGGATGGTCAATCATCTGGAAGAAAAGGAGGTACTCTTTGCCATTCTGATTATTTTTTCGGTATTATTTCTGTTTTACCAGTTCAAACAGTTGAGTTATTATCTGTTAGGCTTTGTCTTTTCGCCCCCCGATAAATATAAATTCTGGAAGAAGAATTATAATGCAATTATGGGATCCTGGGGGATGTTATTATATATTCCGGTCGTATGGTTGATGTTCGTAGGAAGTAAAACATTAGCTCCCGTAATATTGTTTTGTATTTTCTATTTTTTGTGTCGTTTTGTAATAATTTATAAGACAATACGGATATTTCACAAGAATAATGTCGGTTTTTTATATATTAGTTTGTACCTTTGCACCCAAGAAATCCTACCCCTCATATTTTTGTATGAAGGTATGATTTTTTTGTATAACTTTATTGAGACGAGTACTCTATGGCATTGAACATCAAAAAGTTGCTGGTATCACAACCGAAGCCTGCATCCGAGAAGTCACCGTATTTCGACATTGCGGAGAAATATGGGGTCGAGATTGACTTCCGTCCTTTTATCAAAGTAGAAGCTCTTTCTTCCAAAGAGTTTAGACAGCAGAGAATTTCTATTCTGGACTATACGGCAGTAATATTTACCGCCCGTACAGCTATTGACCACTTTTTTCATTTATGTGAAGAACTACGTGTAGCCATTCCGGAAACAATGAAATATTTCTGTATGACAGAAGCTGTTGCAGTTTATCTTCAGAAGTATATCGTGTACAGAAAACGTAAAATCTTTTTTAGCCAGACCGGAAAGCCTGAAGATCTGGTGACTGTTATCGGAAAGCATGCGAAAGAAAAATATCTGGTGCCTGTATCCGATGTGCACAAAGATGATCTGTTGGCTATGTTGGAAGCTAAGAAAATCAACTATACAAAAGCTGTAATGTATAGAACGGTTAGTAACGAATTTGCGAAAGACGAGAAATTCGATTACGATATGTTAGTATTCTTCAGCCCTTCAGGAATCTCTTCATTACTGAAGAACTTCCCGAACTTTAAACAGGAAGATATAAAGATCGGCTGCTTTGGTCCTACGACAGCGAAGGCTGTGAAGGACGCCGGACTCCGGTTGGATGTGGAAGCACCTACTCCCGAGGCTCCGTCGATGACGGCTGCCCTGGATTTGTATCTGAAGAAAGAGTTGGGTGGAAACAAAAAGAATGGAAAATAAAAGGTATACCCTTTCTAAAGAAGAGCGCCTGTCGTGGAAACGTTACATTGACCTGTTATTTGAAAAAGGACAATCGTTTGTGGCGTTTCCACTGCGGGTTGTTTATTTACCGCTGGAGGAAGAGATGTCTGCTCCTGTTTCTATCCTGATCAGCGTCCCCAAGAAGAAATTCAAACGCGCCGTAAAACGGAACCTGATCAAGCGTCAGGTGCGTGAAGCCTACCGGGTGCGTAAATACGATCTGATCGATCCGTTGACAGAAAAAAACAAGCGCATGCTTATTGCTTTCCTCTATCTGGATAAGGAAATCCATCCTTTTACCGATATGGAGAAAGCGATGACAAAAGCAATCAGGATATTGCGCGACAAGGAATAATGAAGAAATTCTTTACAACACTTCTCCTGTTGCCGGTTTATTTCTATAAATATTGTATCTCACCTATGACACCGGCTTCGTGCAGGTACACACCTACTTGTTCCGAATATGCTGTGCAGGCACTGAAAAAACACGGTCCCATAAAAGGTCTTTATCTGGCTGTCAAACGGCTGCTCCGATGCCATCCCTGGGGCGGAAGCGGATATGATCCGGTGCCGTAAATCGTTTTCCTCTTTCTTATTTTACTTCAAAATCTTTGTTTACAAGATATTCTTCCGTCTATTTGTTATATTTGTCGTTCATTATGAATGAATTGAAAAGACAGATAAATACTGTATATTATGATATACATGCTCACTCGGTACAGACTTCTGTGGTGGAGGATGTAGTGGTCTGTTACAATGTAATTGTAGGAAAAGGCACTCTTTCAGATGTATCTTCCGGGCAACCTGTATCTTGCGGTATCCATCCGTGGTATATCCGGGAGGAGGCGGTGGTAGAGCAACTGGCGCGGTTCCGGGAATTGGCCCTGAATGAGCAAGTGATAATGATAGGAGAAGCCGGGCTGGATAAGCAAATATCCATATCGCTTGATATGCAGGTCAAGGTATTTGAAGAACAGATTCGTGTTTCTGAAGAGTTGAAGAAACCCTTGATCATCCATTGCGTCAGGGCGTGGGAAGAGTTGATAGCCATCCGTAAGAAATACGCTCCATCTATGCCCTGGATCATTCACGGCTTCCGTAAAAAGGGAGAGCAGGCTGAGCAATTATTGAAACAAGGCTTTTACCTCTCTTTTGGGGAGCACTTCCAGGAATCGGCTTTGCGCAAAGCCTGGCCGGAACGTTTGTTGATTGAAACAGACGAATCCTCCTGTCCTATACAGGAAATCTATCAGCATATCGCTGCTGCCCTTCAAATATCTGTTGATGAGTTGGGTAATCAGGTTCAACAAACAGTACATCGTTTATGTTCCAGGGCAACCGCATCATAATCTTTTGTCTGTATCGTCTAATAGTTATTCCGACATGTATCCAATGACTTTTCATTTAGAGGTAGGTGTAAACAGACATTGAGAACTCTTCTCCCGTTCATTGGAATAAAATGATCGGATCAATGGGATGAGAGATTATTTTCGCTTCTTATCAAAATTGAGCTATCTAATTATAGACTGGTTGTAACTGGCTCCCCTCTGGAGAGGGGGAAGGGGGTGTGTCATATCTTCACATATATAACTTGTCTTATCACAACCACTTAGCCATTACAGGTTTATTTGCCGTCTGCTTCAGCTGACGGTTTACAAGTTGTTTCTCTCTTTTGGCTTCAGCCACATTTCTCTTAGATATAGACCTGTAAAAAATGTGACTAAAGTCCAGAGAAATAGATTATTTACCAATCCGTCAGCTGAAGCAGACGGCAAATAAACCTGTAACAAGGTCTGTTTTTATTGACTGGCTTAACACCCCCCCCTGCCCCCTCTCCAGAGGGGAGCCAGTTACAACCAGTCGCCATAGCAACACACTAAATAGCTCATATTTCTATAATTGGGAAACAGCTATTCCCGGAATCAAATACAAGAGCGTAAATATAAGCCTGTTTGTTATCTGATTCGCTCTCCTTATGAATTGCATGTTATTGCTTTCAGCTTTCAGATGC
>NZ_JAMOKT010000057.1:0-45962 GCF_023656795.1 Parabacteroides caeci | reverse complement strand
AGAATAAAGAATTATGAGACATAGATTATTTATCCCCGCAGCCACCGCACTGCTGTTCGCCCTCGCCGCCTGCACACAGGACGAACTTGCTGGCGATAACCGTCTGCCCGAAGGTGAATACCCTGTATTCATCCGTGCCACCGGACTGTCCGTAGAAGCAACGCCGCTGGCAGCCTCTTCCACCCGTGCCGCTGTGGACGGCGACTGGCAGGGCGTCACTTCCGTGGCACTCAAGATGGGCGATGCGGTAAAGGAATACACCGTAACGGCTTCTACCGATTTCAAGAGTGCCACGCTTTCACGCGAGAACGACCCGTACTACTGGACCAGCCGCGACCCAATTACCGTATCGGCATGGTGGCCCTTCAACAATGCCAACATCACACAGATGCCTGCCGTGAAGGTGGCCGAAGACCAGAGCAAATTGGCTGACTTCCAGAACAGCGACTTCATCTCTGCTGAGAACCGGAAGGTGGAATTTAACACCCCGACTCTTGAATTTACCCACCGCACGGCACGCGTGACAATCGAACTGAAGCCCGGCACGGGATTCACGAGCGTCGCCGGTGCCACGGTGAGCCTCGTGAGCCTGTCCGCCGATAACGGCAACCCGACTGCCATCAAGACCTACAACGCAAGCGGCAACACCTACGAGGCACTGACCGCCCCGCAGACCGTTGCGGCAGGCAAGCCATTCGTCAAGGTGGAACTCGGCAGCGGCACCTTCTACTTCCGTCCGCAGAACAACGTCGTATTAGAAGCGGGCAGCCGCTATAAATATACCGTCAAGGTGAACGCCACCGGCCTGACGTTAGAGGGTTGCACCATCGGCAGCTGGGCTGACGGCGGCGGCGAGAGCGGCACAGCCGAGGATTTGGGCTACATCTACGACAGCAACACCAAGACCTACACGGTCTATAACGCCGACGGCCTGCTGGCATGGAACGAAGCCTCACAAAAAGATGAATCGATAAATTGCACCCTCGCCGCTGACATCGACCTGACGGGTAAGGAATGGACACGGTCAGGCATATTTACATTCTACTCCGGCGTCTTTAATGGGCAGGGACACCGCATTACAGGATTTAACTCTTCAGCAATGAATAATACTGGATTTTTGGGTTCACTCTTAAGTGAACGTGGAGTGATAAAGAACCTACAACTCATAGATGTGAATCTGTATGGCAGTAGTGGAAATACTGCTGGAATAGTGGGCCGAAATCATGGCCAAATCATTGCCTGCTCTGTGACGGGAAAAATTTCTGCATCATATGGTGGAACTTGTGGTATAGCCGAATCAAATTATGGCGATATCATCGCTTGCTGGTTCGACGGCACATTGAAAGAGTCTAACAATGGAGCTATAGTGCGTTATAACTACGCTGATATAACTTCCTGTTATTGGGGAGGCAATGCCGGGCAAGGAGTATTCCGTATTGAAGGAGGAACGGTAGATGCCACGAAGGTGGACGGCGCGACCGTGAAATGGCAGACAGCCGTCGACGGCATGAACACCGCCCTCACCGCTGGCGACTACCAGTGGATACTCGGCACCGACGGTCTGCCCGTATTACAAAAGAGACAATAACGAACCCTAAACGACACGCATCATGAAACGAGCAACCATCCATACATCCGCAGCCATCGCCCTGCTGCTCGGCCTTGCCGCCTGCACGCAGGACGAACTTGCCGACGATAACCGTCTGCCCGAAGGAGAATACCCCGTAGTCATCCGTGCCACCGGACTGTCCGTAGAGGCAACGCCGCAGGCAGCCCCATCAACCCGTGCCACCGTGGACGGCGACTGGCAGGGCGTCACTTCCGTGGCACTCAAGACGGGCGATGCGGTAAAGGAATACACCGTAACGGCTTCTACCGATTTCAAGAGTGCCACACTCTCACGCGAGAACGACCCGCACTACTGGACCAGCCGCGACCCGATTACCGTATCGGCATGGTGGCCCTTCGATAATGCCGACATCACACAGATGCCTGCCGTGAAGGTGGCCGAAGACCAGAGCAAATTGGCTGACTTTCAGAACAGCGACTTCATCTCTGCCGAAAACCAGACGGTGAAATTTGACGACCCGACACTTGAATTTACCCACCGCACGGCACGCGTGGCAATCGATCTGAAGCCCGGCACGGGATTCACGAGCGTCGCCGGTGCCACGGTGAGCCTCGTAAGCCTGTCTGCCGATAACGGCAACCCGACCGCCATCAAGACCTACAACGCAAGCGGCAACACCTACGAGGCACTGACCGCTCCGCAGACCGTTGTGGCAGGCAAGCCGTTCATCAGGGTGGAACTCGGCAGCGGCACTTTCTACTTCCGGCCGCAGAACAACGTCGTGTTGGCAGCAGGCAGTCGCTATAAATATACCGTTAAGGTGAACGCCACTGGCCTGACATTAGATGGCTGCACTATCGGTGACTGGGCTGACGGTGGCAGCGAGAGCGGTGAGGCTGAGGATTTGGGTTATTCTATACAGAACGACGGCAGTTACACGGTCTATAACGCCGACGGCTTGCTGGCATGGAACAAAGCCGTACAAAAAGATGAATCAATAAATTGCACCCTCACCGCCGACATCGACCTGACGGGTAGGGAATGGACACGGATAGGCACATGGCCAGGTTACTCCGGCATCTTTAATGGGCAGGGACACCGCATTACGGGATTAAACTTTTCAGCAGCGACTACTGAACTTTTTGGGTTATTAAATGAACGTGGAGTGATAAAGAACTTACAACTCATAGATGTGAATCTGTATGGCAATAGTGGATCAGCAGCTGGAATAGTGGAGCAAAATAATGGCCAAATCATTGCCTGCTCTGTGACGGGAAAAATTTCTGCATATGGTAGAACTTGTGGTATAGCCGATTTAAATTATGGCAGAATCACCGCTTGCTGGTTCGACGGCACATTGAAAGAGTATGAATCCGGAGCTATAGTGCGTTATAACTACAAAATTATAACTTCCTGTTATTGGGGAGGCAATGTCGGGCAAGGAGTATTCCGTGATCATGGAGAAAAGGTAGATGCCACGAAGGTGGACGGCGCGACAGTGAAATGGCAGACAGCCGTCGACGGCATGAACACCGCCCTCACCGCTGGCGACTACCAGTGGGTACTCGGCACCGACGGTCTGCCCGTATTGCAAAAGAAACAATAACGAACCCTAAACAACACGCATCATGAAACGAACAATCATCCATACATCTGCAGCCATAGCCCTGCTGCTCGGCATTGCCGCCTGCACGCAGGACGAAGCGGGCTTCCTGCAGGAAGGGGCGGAAGGCACACCCATCGTCTTTACCGCCACGGGGCTGAACCCCGCTGCGACAGCCATCGCCAATACCCGTTCCACCGTGGACGGCGACTGGGAGGGTGTGCAGAGCGTGGCAGTCCTGATGGACGGCACGGTGAAGGCATACGACGTGACGCTCACCACCGCCGACCCCGCCAGCGCCACGCTGACCTCCACCGACCCGCACTACTGGACCAACCGCAAAGACATCACCGTCACAGCGTGGTGGCCCTACACCGCTGGCGAGACAACCCCTTCTGCTGTGAAGGTAAAAGCCAACCAAAGTGCCCGGAAAGACTTCGAGGGCAGCGACCTCATCGTAGCCGACGGACAGACGGTGACCTATGGTAGCCCCACGCTCCGCTTCACCCACCGCACGGCGCGGGTAACCATCGTTCTGACGGACTACACCGAGGGGCTGGCATCTGTGCGGCTGACGGGTCTCTCCACCGAAGGCGGCAACCCGGCCGAAATCACCCCGTATGACAAGGGTAGCAACACCTACACCGCCCTCGTAGCCCCACAAAGTGTGGTAGCTGGCACGGCCTTCATTACCTGCACCTTCACTAACGGCAAGACCTTCGTCTATAAGATGAAGAATGCTACCGACTGGCAGGCGGGCGGTGAATATACCTACACAGTCTCCCTCACTGCGGCAAAAGACCCGGGATATACCATAGAGGGCAACGGCAGCTACACCGTGACATCCGCCGATGGCCTGATGCATGTAGCCGATTTAGTGAACGGAGGTAAGACCGACATTAACATTACCCTCGACAAAAACATTGACTTGACGGGCAAAGGCTGGACGCCGATAGGCACAAGCTTCGATAACTCATACAAAGGCACTTTCGACGGCGGCGGCCATACCATCACGGGGCTGGCCGTTACGACAAATGACCAATTTGTGGGTCTGTTCGGCTATCTCAATAGAGCTGGTACGGTGAAGAACGTGGTGATGGAAGGCATACAGATAACAAGCAATCACGGGTCGAGCCAGGCCGGTGGCGTGGTAGGATTTAGCCGGGGCACTATTGAAAACTGCTCGGTGTCGGGCAGCGTCAGCGGCACGGTGTACGTCGGCGGTGTGGTGGGGGCTCAATGGGGCGGTTCCATCACCGGATGCAGTTCCTCGGCCACAGTGAAGGGAACGGTCGATGTCGGCGGCGTGGCAGGTCAGACGAATTCGAATGCCACCATGACCGCTTGCTATGCCACGGGCAACGTGACCTCTTAGAAATAGCCCCCATAAATAATATCGATGTCGGCGGTGCGGTGGGATTCAACGGAGGAAGCCGCATCCTTGCCTGCTATGCCACGGGCAACGTAACCAGTACAGGTAGTAGCACCGTCAATGTGTATATCGGCGGCTTTTGTGGATATAACTCCACCACCGTGACCGCCTGCTACTGGAAGAATAATAAGGAACAAGGCATCGGCTACAATAAGGTAGGCACCGACACCGAAGTCACGAAGGTAGACGGCACTGACGTTACCTGGCAGAAAGCCGTCGATGCCATGAACACCGCCTTGCAGAACGCAGGTTCAGAGTGGCGTTACGAACTCACCGGAGCATTGCCCACCTTGAGGAAGCAGTAAACGTCGGGCGGAAAAAGTTCCGCCCGCAACGGAAAGAACCGAAGTATAACCCCAATAAAGAAAGGAGGACGTGATGGAACACACGGAGAATCCACCATATAGGTTTTGACATCAAGGCATTGTCAATAATAATATAGACTCCAGTGTAAATATGGAAGCTGTAAGCCGGACATTGTCAAGATTGGTGCTCATTAAAGACAACAAATCAAGTAATTAAATTAAAAACATGGGACTTTTTCACAGAGGCAAGAAAAATAATGACGATGAGCCGGACAGTGTTCAAACCAATTCATTCTCTGATATTATGAATGGTTTGCAATACGCCGTAAACTGTGCACAAGATACATTGCAGAATCATCAGATACAAAATCTGACCAGACTTTTTGAAGGAACAAATGCAAATAACGCAAATACGTTCCAATCGAAAAAAAATCATGGTTGGAGACAAGACTATTGATATTCCACTTATAGCCTTGATATCCCATCATTATCTTGCAATGGATAATGTGCAGATAAAGTTCAAGGCGAAGGTCGGAAGCGTGGAATCACAGATCCCGGAAAACAACTTGCTGTTATCCAGTCCGCACAGAGCCAATCTCCAGATGCAGATGAGCAACATAAAACCGGATGCGGATGATGTCATGGAGGTTTGCGTCAATTTTAAGGTTCAGGAGACTCCGGAGAGTATTTCCCGAATCATTGACGATTTTGTAAAAAACATCTAATAACTTTAAAATTCAAATGTTATAGCAGAAGAAATATTAAACCAAGGGCAACAAGAAAATGCGGAAAACTTGAATGAAAATGTAAGCGGACAGGCGAAAGAAATCTCCGCTGCATTGGAAGAGACTCAAAACAGAGAAACTTCTCCAGTTCTTAAAGCAGATTCAAACGTGACTGACAAATTCAAGGGGCTTCCCATGCGGGAACTTATTGCAGCTCCACTTATTGCAGCAGCCGAAGCACAACAGGAATTGGCAGCGACAGCATGGAATTTCTACAAGCAAATTGCTTTTGATGACGACGGTAAAACAGCTCGTGTATTGGAATTCGATATTAAAAGACCGATACAGCAGGATGGAGTAATGACAACAATGCCACAAAGTGTCAAGGCTCCGTTTATAGGATTGGTGCCTATTCCTTCTCTGCTTATAGACCGCGTGGATGTAGATTTCCAGATGGAGGTTACTGATACCTCAAATGTAAAAAGCACTATTAATGCCGAAGTAGAAACAAAAGTTTCCGGGAAGAGTTGGTTAATAAGCGCAGAAATCAGCGGCAAAGTAACGACCGCCCGTGAGAACACCCGCATGACCAACCAAACGGCAAAATACCAGATACATGTTTCGGCCAGCCAGCAACCACAGACCGAAGGTCTGTCAAAACTGATGGATATAATGGCTTCCTGTATCGAGCCTATAAATACAGAAAGCAGTAAATAGAGTATAAACATATAGAACGGGATGGATAAAGTCCCGTTCTTATAATTCATACAAAAATGCCGATATTACCGAGTTTAAGAATTAACCCTGTAGCGACTATCAATAGTTCAAATATTTTTGTGCTTCCTCAAGGATATGCATTTCCTGCAGGTCCAGTAACAATAACAGAAATTAGTTTGAGAAGAGGCTCTCTTTTCAGGTTAATACCAACACCACTTGGTACTGACTTCTATTTCCCATTCATACCAAATAATGTAGGTTCATGTGTTGTTAACCATCCATTCAATGGACAAATTGTCACTACACTGGCGTTAAGCGGATGTGCTATAGAAGTCCACTCTTTCCCAAGTCTCAATCGTTATGTCTTCTATCATGATAGTGATGGTAGAAATATGTATCGCATCCCGCCTACAAATAGAGGGGCTCAAGTCTGTCGAATTCAATCCGGATCCTATTGGGATAACTATGGGCTTTATAAGACGGCAGCTCCAAATGTTCAATTCATATTTGTTTATTATAATAATGCCTGGCATGTAGGTGCTTTTGGCGTTTATACAAAATATGTTCATCCATCAGTAGATATCATAAAAACATTTACACCCAAAGGAGGTAAATACAGAGGCTTTTTTAACGATAGGTTTCGTTTGTTGCAGCTATAAAATGCAAAATGCAAGCACTACCCGTTATTTATGAATTTTGTTTGAATTGTGAATGGCAGCTTTATTGAGACATGACATACGCAACATTATTTTATGGCAGTCATCGGCAGCATGGCTGCCATTTTAGCAAACGCTTGATTTAGTTGATGGAGATAAGATTACGACATAAGATTCTTTTGGGATATATAATTCTTTTGGCGGCCATAGGCAGTATGGTCGCCATTTTGGTACATGAACGCAAACGAATAAAAGAGATAGAGGCCGAGTCCGCCGAGATACGGCAAGTGCGTCGTAGTATCAACACGGCTCATCGCCGTATTACGGGGCTCGCCACATTGGGTGAGGGTGTGGTAAATTGGAACAAAGCGGACTATCTATACTATCGTAACCGCCGACTGCAAGCCGACAGTTTACTGAACTTGCTGAAACGGCACTGCCGTGAATATGTACGCCCGGAACAGATAGACACTCTTCGTGCTCTGCTTGCCGAAAAGGAGACACACCTGCTGCACATAATGGAAATGTTTGAACGGCGAACTGAAGCGGACAGCGTGCTGGTAAACCAGTTGCCGGAAGTGGCAAGGCGTGCAACACATATCCGTACCATAGAACAAAAGAAAAAAGGGATTGCAGGATTCTTCGGGAAAAAAGAAGAAATACAAGTAATGCCATCCCAAAAAGAACTTCATGATTTCAGTGACAGCCTGATAGCAATACATCAAAGACAAGCGAGCGAAATGGACATTTATGCCGACAGCCTGCGTATGCGCAACAGGGAATTGAACAGGACATTGAACAAGCTGATAAACGACCTTGACGAACAGGCACAAACAGCCTTCTCACAAAGAGAGTTAAAAATGGCAGAAGCAGAGAAAATGTCGTTCTTTTTAATGGCAGGAGTAATCGGCATGGCCATCATCCTGCTCATCATTTCGCACCTTATCATCATGCGTGACCTTAACCGCAGGGAAAGGGACAAGGCTGAACTGGAAGATACGGCAACACAAAACCGTACACTCTCCGACATGCGCAAGAAAATAATCATCACACTTTCCCATGACATACGAGGACCTCTCAATGCCATCAGTGGCAGTGCTGAACTGGCCATGGATACTCGTGACCGGAAACGCCGCAATGCCTATCTCGGAAACATCCTTGAATCATCCCGTCATATCACCCGGCTTGCCAACAGCCTGCTTGACCTCTCCCGTCTGGACGATGCTAAAGAAACCCTAAACGAAATTCCTTTCCATCTTGAATCCTTTCTGGAAAGTATCGCTGAAGAATACACACGCAAGGCGAACGACAAAGGATTGATGTTTGACAAGGCTTTTATGGGTTGCGGCATCACCGTCCTTGGCGATGCAGACCGCATAAGGCAGATAGTGGTCAACATTCTGGAGAATGCTGTAAAATTCACCCGTACAGGTTATATCAAATTTCTGGCAAGTTATGAAGAAGATACTCTTTCAGTAAAGGTCAAAGATACGGGGATAGGAATGGACGAGAACACAACACAACGCATTTTTCAGCCCTTTGAACGGGCTGCTCCTGATTTGGATTCAGAAGGCTTCGGACTGGGACTTTCCATTACGAAAGGGCTGGTGAACCTGTTCGGAGGAAGACTCTCTGTTTCGAGCCAGATCGGTAAAGGCAGCGAATTCAAGGTGGAAATTCCGCTTAGGCAGACCAATGAGCCTGCAAGAGACAAGCCAGAAACTTATACGGGAAACCTCAGACTTCCTCGACGGGTTCTTGTAGTCGATGACGATCCGATACAATTGCGCAACACAGTTGAAATGATGGAACGGAACGGTATCTCATGCCGAGCCTGTACCAATGCACAGGAAGTGGTCAAGGCATTGAGAACCGGAGAATACGACCTATTGCTGACCGATATACAGATGCGTGGTACGGGAGGTTTTGACCTGTTGCATCTGCTACGCCTTTCCAACATAGGAAATTCACGGACAATTCCCATAGCTGCAATGACCGCCCGTAACGACGGCGATGCAGACCGCTATATTCAAGCCGGACTTGCCGGCTGTATCCACAAACCGTTCTATACAAGAGACCTGCTCGAATTTCTCTCGTCACTCATTGGACAGGACAGAACAATGGATAATCATTCTCCAGATTTCGAGGCTCTGTATGTCACTACGGGAGACGAACGCTGGACTTTGGAGACTCTTATAGAGGAATCCAATAGGAACAGTTCTGACTTGCTGGATTCTTTGAGTCAGGAAAAGCCCGACCGGAAGCGGATATGGGAAACTCTGCACAGGATGTACCCGATGTGGGAGCAATTGGGAATAGCCCATGAGCTGGAATCGTACAGCTATGAAGAGTATGTGGAAGATACGGATGAGTCAGCATTCCGCAATGATGTGGAAAGAATTGTCAGAAGAATAGACCGGCTGATATCTGAGACAAAAAGCCGATTATCGGAAATGGACGGACATAATTAAATGAAAACATGAATGAAATACAGAATACTGATAGTTGAAGACAACATCATGCTTGCCGGGCAACAGAAAAAAAGGTTGGAAAAATCCGGTTATGAAGCAGAGATAACAATAGATGAACCAGGGGCACGAAAACTGCTCAAGAAAGAAAGTTTCGACCTTGTGCTGTCCGACGTACGCCTGCCGGAAGGGGACGGTATATCTTTGCTCGAATGGATGCGGAAGGAACGGATGGATATCCCTTTCATTATCATGACCGGATATGCTTCAGTACCGGATGCTGTACAAGCCATAAAACTGGGAGCCAAAGACTATCTGGCAAAGCCGGTACAGATGGACGAATTGCAAAGACAACTGAAAGATATTTTCCGTCCCAAATCTGTGATATGCGACAAAAACAAGGATTTGCTCCCCAGAAACAGCCTTCAGATGCAGGAGGTCGAACATCTGGTCAGTACAGTCGCCCCATTTGACATTTCTGTGCTTATACTTGGTCCTAACGGTGCCGGAAAAGAATCGGTTGCACAGCGTATCCACTATATAGGAGAGCGGAAGGATATGCCGTTTGTCGCCGTGAATTGTGGAGTCATACCCAAAGAGCTTGCACCCACCCTCTTTTTCGGGCACATAAAGGGAACATTTACCGGTGCCGACGCCAACAAGGACGGATATTTTGAAATGGCAAAAGGCGGAACACTCTTTCTGGATGAAATAGGGACCTTGTCCCTGGACGTCCAAGCCATGCTGCTGCGGGTTTTGCAAGAAGGCACATACATCCCAATAGGTGGTAACAAAGAAAAGCGGGCTAATGTAAGAATTGTAGCCGCCACCAATGAAGATCTCCAACTTGCAATACAAGAAAAACGGTTCAGGGAAGACCTATACCACCGGCTATGCGAATTTGAGATTGTCCTGCCTTCCTTGCATGAATGCCCCGATGACATTCTGCCTTTGGCTCATCATTTCAGAAAAAAGTTTTCCGGAGAACTGAAAAGACCGACAGAAGGCTTCAGTTCTGAAGCGGAACAATTGCTTCTCTCTTACCGCTGGCCTGGGAACGTACGGGAACTGCATAACAGGATAAGAAGGGCGGTACTTATGGCTAAACAGCCGCTCATTGAAACCGCCGACCTGAATATCAAACTGGAAGCGGCGACCGATGAAATCAATCTTTTTCCTGAAAACGATGCGGAAGAGAAACACTCGATAATACAGGCATTGAAAACCAGCCATGGGAGTCGCAAACAAGCAGCAGGCATACTGCATATTGATCCGTCCACACTATATCGGAAAATGAAAAAATATGGATTGAATGACAAATAACCGTCATTCCATATTTCTGTTTGGAATAAAATGCCTACATTTGCATATGATTGGAAATCCTTGTAATATAGGAATGACAGTCACAACATAAGGAGAAAATATCGGCATTGCTTTAAGCCTTGCCGAACATTACAACATAAGTCGCAAGACGTCTCAGGTAGAAATCTGGTAAATTGATATTGTAGAGGCTTTTGCGTGTAGCTTATGCTATGTCCTATAGCGTGAGCTCATGCATGATTCTACAATGGGCTTACCAGAGCCTCTACCTGATAGTGCGTGAGTTTCACGCTTTTCATTTAGAGGAAAAAAGGTATGGCCAAGTTACAGGTTCTGATAGCAATGACATTAGACGGTTCCATTCCGGCTGAAGACGACCCCTTATTACAATGGATGAGAGACGACAAGGACGGATTCTCATACGGGCGCGACAAATGTACCCGCCGGCTCTATCCGGGTTATCCGCTTGTGGATTTCATGTGCGAGAAAGACATGTCAGACCCATCCATCCTTTATCAAGCCGAGATACATGACGAAGAAAGTATAGAACTTTTGCGTGGTCTCTCAGTTTATCATCTCATAGATGAAATGATCATTTTCCTGTTTCCTTCCACTCGTCCGAACCATAAATCCGTCTCAAAACATCTGCCACGTGGAGAGTGGAAAACCGTAAAATCCAAAACATTCAAAAACGGAATTTGTCGCCTGGTTTATTGCAAGACATTGCAATAAGGCATTGCAACATATTGCATTTGCAATACTTCCATCAGTCTCATTTTTATGGGGCTGATTTTTTATTTCCCTATTACTCAATGACTTGTCATACTTTTATGTGGCGATATGTTCCGTTGGTCTATGTTTTGGCCTATATCATAATGAAACCTGTTGCGCAACACGGTGTAAAAAATGGAATTATTACACTAAAAACAGAATTCATTATGATACAGATAGACAGGGAGACATTCCAGATGATGCTCCATCAGATAATGGAACGGTTTGACAGGATAGATGACAGGCTGAACCGCATGAACAGGCAGACGGCCGCTCTTGAGGGTGACAAGCTGCTTGACAACCAGGATATGTGCGAGCTCCTTGGTGTTACCAAGCGTACACTTGCACGCTACCGCCAGAAGAAACTCGTCACCTACTACATGATTGACGGACGTACCTATTACAAGGCTTCGGAAGTCCAGGACTTCCTGAGCAGGAAAGGAAAGGTACTTCCGGCAAAAATTAAAAAGGAACTCGGTATTCAATTCTAACAAAACGGCAGTATGGAAATTATATGTATAGACAAACGGACATTTGACGAACTGGTTGTCCGATTCAGCATGATAGAGAAAAAAGTCACTGGTATATGCAATCCGGCCAAAGATGCAGGACTGAAAAAATGGATGGACAATCAGGAGGTATGCGAGATTCTCCGCATATCAAAGAGAACGCTTCAGGTATATCGTGAGAAAGGACTGTTGCCTTTCACCCGGATCAAGAACAAGTTCTTCTACAAGCCGGAAGATGTGCAAAACATGTTGGAATCAAGTTATCACCCACAAAAAAGAAAGCCATGAGTTACGATCTTATAGACAGAAAGGACCAGCGGATTGATACTATTTTCAAAGGGCTGGAAAACATGGAGCGTATGATAGACGCAATAAGGACGGCTCCGAGACCCGCATTCCACAGTGATTATTTCCTCACGGACGAGGAACTTTCAAAGCTGTTGAAAGTAAGCCGGCGTACCTTGCAGGAATACCGGACCCTCGGCGTGATACCTTACTACCTTGTGCAGGGAAAAGCCCTTTACAAAGAGTCAGACATACAGAAAGTTCTTGACGACGCATATAAAAGATGCAGGGAAGAACAGCGATGGGTATGAAACAATGCAAAAGAAACGGCCTCGTTACAAGGTCGTTTCTTTATTTTCTGATAGCTGGCTTTGGGATTTTCGTCTCTGTTTCCTTACTATAATATCCTCCTCATATAAGCCGGATGTTTGGCTTAGACCAGCTGCCTTCAGACGTTTCATGTCTTCATCTACTTTCTTGTCGGTGACTTTAGCATAAAGCTGCGTAGTTTCAATTCGCATATGGCCCATCATTTTACCGACCGTTTCAATTGGAATGCCCATTGAAAGAGTTATATGAGTTCCGAAATTGTGTCGCGCCATATGGAATGTGAGTTCAAAACCGTATACCTCACCTAACTTACGGGTAAGCATAATGAAATACTCACGCTTGTATAAATTGAAAACCTTGTCATCATGACGCTGTTCCCGATACTTTTCAATTATCTTCAACGGAATATCCAACAGCCGTACAGAAGACAATGTCCCTGTTTTCTGACGTTGGATATGAATCCACCACGAACCATCCTCAGATTGTATAATATCATTAACAGTCAGTCTTTTCAAATCTGCATAGGCAAGTCCGGTAAAGGTGGAGAAAATGAACATGTCTCGGACAAACTGAAGCTGTGGCTTCTCGACCGGGGTTGTAAGCAGTGTCTTCAGATCTTCCAATTTCAGATGACGACTTTTCCGTTTGGGTAATTCCGGATGAAGACGACAGTAAGGATCGCGGCGTATTGTTCCCTGACTGACAGCCCTCATAGTCATCTTCTTCAGTCTATAAAGGTGTTCATGTACTGTCTTCGGACTTAAGTTCCTGTTCGTCCTGAGAAACAGTTCAAAGTCATCATAAAAAACACGATCAAGATTCCGTAAAAGAACATCCTCTATACCACGTTTTTCCTGCACAAAAGCAGAAAGGTGCTTATATGAGCGCAAGTAGGAATCATAACTTTCCTTTATCCGATCCACCCCGATACGCTTCTTGAACTCCTCGTTATGCTCTCTGAAAAGAGCCAGCAGAGTTAGCGGTTTCTGACCGACTCCCATCACAGCATTCTTTACCTGCTCTGCCGTAATAAATCCCAGACTGTTCTTAATCCGCCTATAATGCTCCTTGATTTCTTTTGTCAGATCATCAATGGCCCGGTTGACGGTAATAGCATTCTCACTGCGGCCGTCAGCCCGTCCCTTTTCCGGATTCCAAACGGCAGGATTGACAGACACTTTCGTTCCTATCTGTTCCCATTTGGCATCTATGCTTATCTTGCACAGCAGCTGACATGTTCCGTCTTTACGGATTTTGGTACGGTTTATATAAAACAATATCGCAAATGTACTGCGACGTTTGATTTCCATATTATCAGTATTTCTTTTCATAATCCTATTTTTTGCCATTATCAAATAACTACAGAAAACCTCTCAGCAATTTTTTTATCCAATGCTTTTGTATCTGTATCTATCTTATTGTCTGTAACCTTTGCATAAAGCTGTGTAGTGCCAATTCTGCTGTGTCCCAACATCTTGCTGACCGTTTCAAGTGGTACACCATGGGAAAGGGTGATTTCGGTCGCATAGGTATGACGGGCCACGTGGAAGACCAGCTTGCGTTCTATGCCACAGAGTACGGCTATCTGTTTCAAATAATGGTTCAACGAACTGTTGGAATACATAGGAAGAAGTTTTCCCTCAGGAGCCACATCCCGGTACTTTTCAATGATATGAAGCGGCAATTCCATAAGCGGTATTTCAAAATCTACACCGGTTTTCTTGCGTGAACTCCTAATCCACCAAGTGCCATCTTCAGCAAGGGAAAGATTCTCATTTGTCAGCATACACATATCGCTATAAGGAATACCAGTATAGCAGGAAAACAAAAACAAATCCCGTACATGATAAAGGGTGCGACTATGCAAAGGGGTGGTCATGATTCTGTTCAATTCCTCTGTTGTAAGATATTTTTGTTCCGGTTGCGGATGTGTCGGTTCATAACCCACAAAAGGAAACGCTGTAATGATACCGTCCGCAATCGCTTCTCCGACAATTGTTTTCAGCCTTACAGTAAGATTTACAATCGTTCCTGGAGCTAAATGACATTCCGTACGCAAATGCAAATCGAATTTTTCAATGAAAGAACGGTCTAATGCTGCAAAAGGAATGTCTGACAACTTGTATTGTGACTGTAAGAAACGAACCAGATGATCATAGGAATTTCGATAACCGTTCAAGCTGCTTTCCGTCCGGTTAATCCCAACACGTTTCTCGAAATTTCTCATGAAAAGCCTGAAATAGCTTAACAAGGTTTCCTGTTCCGAAGCCATTCCCAAAAGCTGGTGTTTTACTTCTTCTGCAGTAACAACTTCACGGTTTGCGGATTGTTCCGCATAGATACTGAAAGCAGCTGCACGTATTTCATCCAGCCTGTTATTTATGTCTCGGGCCGCAGCGCTTTTCCCACAGGCACGTCCAGATAACCACAAAGACTGTGGCACACGAAGCTTAACACTGAATGCTGTTTCAGAGTACTTGCCGACAATAAGCCGTGCCATTACGGGACAATTTCCCTTGGCATCCGCCTCGCTCTTTTTAAGGTAGAACGAAACCTTTACATCTGTTTGATTCATAATCTGTTCCATTGTTTGCAAAATTAACGGAGACAGAGTTAATCATCGGCATGTAAAATATCGTCAAACATAGACAAAGCTATCACCATTGACTTCCGGAACCTATATTTTTCATATCTCAAAAAAAATAAGTACCTTCGCTAAGCTAAAATGATAAAACTGCGTTCTTTATGGTCGGAGCAAAAAGGATTTTCAAACAACTCCATACAACTGGAATGGGCAACGGATAGGTAGCAATTTTTCCGCTTAACTATTCAAAAAACAGCTTCAAAGCACACGTTTACAAATGTAGAATAATATTGCCTATCTCCCTGAAAACCCAATAGTTTACATTATTCTTCCTAAATCCATCCGTATTTGGGCGAGTTTTTGTATATTTGTTACAACCTCTTTTCATAAAGACCTAGGTGTAAATCAATTTAGAGGTACGTCTAAATCAATTTACACCTACCTCTAAATTTAATTAGACGTACCTCTGATTAAAAAATGATTGAGAGAATATCAGAGAAACATCACATTCAGTTTAAACAAAAATCGTATTAATAGTAAACAAACATGAGCATCATTTACAAACCAAGAAAGATGGTATGCACCATCCCCGGCAAAGAAAAAACAGGTTACTTTGCTGCAAAAGCGGTCTCTTCCACAATCGACCTGAACAATTTATGTTATCGCATCTCCAGTAACTGCACGATTACCTCTGCCGATGTCAAAGGAGTGATCGAAGCCCTCCTGACCCAATTCGAACTGGAGCTACTGAGCGGCAAAAATATCAGGTTCGGAGATATCGGGACGTTCAGTGCCTCAATCACCAGCGATATTGTTGAAAATAAAGAAGATTTAAAACCTCAGAAGGTCCGTATTAAGACAGTCACGTTCCTCCCGTCTACCCGGTTGAAAAATAAACTGAAAACAAAAGCCCGGTTCATGCGGTTACGCGATTTTAACAGGAAATACAATGGGGTAGACGAAGAATAAACAAAAATTACATATCTTTGTACCAGACAAATCAATGGTTTCGTGGATTTATTCCTAAAAAGGCCGGTGACATATGACGAAGAACACACTAGTATTATTTCTTTTATTTTTATTTTTATTTCCATATCTATTCCAATCTGCCAACAGTAAAAATACTTCCCCTTATTTTTTTACACAGATTGGAGTAGAAGATGGATTAACACAGGGTACCGTTACCAATATCTATCAGGATACGGACGGATATTTGTGGTTAGGAACCCAGGGAGGATTACACCGATATGATGGATACGAGTTCAAGGTGTTCAAAAACAATCCGACCGACTCCTGCTCATTGACTGATAACAATGTACTCGATATCGGGGAAGATAAGAATAAAAATATCTGGGTGATTACAGATAACGGCGTTCATAAAATCACACATCAAACAGGGAAGATCAAAAGATATTATGTAAAAGAGACCCGATTCATGCATTGCTGCATGCTCAGTCAAAGCGGAGACTTTTTCCTTGCCGGAGAAAAATTCATCTATCAATACGATGAGCAAGGCGATTCACTTGTTTTTAAAGACTGGCTGTCATCCACCCCTATCGCTTCGAATATAAAAGGACTTCAGGAAGATGAAGAAGGAAATCTTTATATAGCAAGTTCATCAACCGGACTTGCTGTTCTAAACAAACAGAGGGAAGTCATACGTTTTTACCAACATGAACCGGAAAATCCGTCTTCGCTGATTAAAGGAGCAATCCGAGGATTATTCACTGACAGCCGGAAAAGGTTATGGATACTTTCCGAAACAGCCGGAATCTGTTATCTTGATAAAGAAAACGAGCGGTTCGTCCATCTGAATACGGATAACTCAGCTTTAAGCAGTAATGTTGTCCGGGCAATAGCTGAAACCGATCCTAACACCTTATTACTCGGAACCTTTTCCGGGCTGAACAGGGTAGATATGCAGACATTAAAAGTCACTCCCTATAAATTCAATCCGGATGAACCCGGTACATTAAGCTATTATTCCATACACAGTCTCCTGAAAGATAATACAGGTGCATTATGGGTAGGAACCTGGAAGGGACTGAATTATTACAGCCCGGTCAGAACACAGTTTTACCGGATCACGCCCCGTGAATTTACCGGATTATTGGGAATGGGAAAAGAAGACAGTGACGGAAATATCTGGTTCGCAACCGAAGGAGCCGGACTTTTTTGCTATAATCCGAACACGCAAAGCCAACAATTTTATCCTAAAAAGTCTCCTTACAAAAACAATTATAATTCAAATATCTTTAAATCACTACTTATAAAAGGCGACAGCATTATCTGTGCTAC
The DNA here is from genome assembly GCF_023656795.1 of Parabacteroides caeci. Taxonomy (NCBI): domain Bacteria; kingdom Pseudomonadati; phylum Bacteroidota; class Bacteroidia; order Bacteroidales; family Tannerellaceae; genus Parabacteroides; species Parabacteroides caeci. Next base: position 28,389 of record NZ_JAMOKT010000057.1, on the reverse strand, counting down.
GAATCAAGGATCCGTTTATCTGTTTTCACGTAAACGGAAAGATTATCGCTTACTTTATGATTACCAGCATGGAGACATTTATACTTTGCTGAATGACAGTAAAGGCAGACTATGGATTCCGACAAATGCCAAAACAGGATTAGTCCTTATCGATAAAGGCGAACAAATCAATCAGTTCAAGGTAGACGGAAAAAGCAGAAAATTCTTTTTTGTTACAGCAATAAAAGAAATAGAGCCGGATGTTTTTATTATGGGGACACTCAGCCAGGGACTCCATAAATATGATATGAAAAAAGAGACACTTAAAACGATCTCTTCAGCGGAACTGAACCTACCCGAAAACGTGAAGCCGGGAACTGTCAGTACGATCCTGACCGATTCATTACAAAATATATGGGTTTCATTTTTTGGCTATGGCGTCTTTCGTTTTGACCGCGACCTCAATCTGATCAAACATTATACAGTTGAAGATGGTATAACAGACGGCTATATCTATTCAATGGTAAGCGACCGGAATCAATCTTTATGGGCATTATCCGAAAATGATTTATATTGTTATAATGCAGAAAAAGATTGCTTTGCTCCCATCCGTAACGAAAGCCACCGGGCATTGGAATTTACATTACATGCAGGAACGACCAACACAAAAGGTACTCTTTACTTTCCCGGAAATAAAGGCATATTATGTTTTAACCCGTCCCGGATGGAAAAAAACACTTATATCCCTCCTGTATATCTGACAAGCCTATCCATAAATAATAATCCGGTAGAATTAGGGGACACCCAATCCCTCCGGTTAAAAGCGGATGAAACCAATATAGCAATCGGATATACGGCTCCAGACTTTATCTCACCCAAACAAAATCAATACGCTTATCAAATGGAAGGGGTAGAAAAGGAGTGGAACTATGTAAGGGGCAGAAGGGTCGCTTATTATAGTAATCTGGCTCCAGGTACTTACAATTTCAAAGTAAAGGTCTCAAACAGTGAAAATTTGTGGAATCCACAGGAAGCTTCCCTAAGCATCACAGTCACCCCTCCCCTTTACAAAACATGGTGGGCTTACATATTGTATATCATCACAATAGGCACTATTATATGGAAGTTTATATACCATCAGAAAGTACGTCACGAACTGGAAAGCAGTATCCGCTTCAAACAGCTGGAACAAGAAAAAATGAAGGAATTACATGAGGAACGTATGAGATTATTTACCAACTTCTCACACGAACTACGCACTCCTTTAACGCTTATTATCAATCCGCTCGAGGATATGTTGCGCCATAGTTCCTTCTCAACGGAAGTAAAAAATACGCTACAACTGATGCGTAAAAACACGCAACGGTTACTCTTACTCGTTAATAATCTGATGGATGTACAAAAATATGATTCACAAAAAATGGTACTTCAAAAAGATAAATTCGAGTTATCCGTGTTCGTTCAGGAGTTATATGAGTTATTCGTTCCGGTAGCAAAGAACAGGAATATCACTTTTACCCAGAAAAATGAATTGCCGGTAGATTACTATGTCTATTATGATCGTCAAGAGATTGAAAAAGTGCTATTTAACTTACTTTCAAACGCCTTTAAGTTCACCCCGGAAAAGGGAACAATTGAAATAAAATTATCTGTACTTTCAAGCGAAAATGACGTAGTTCGTGTGAAACTATGTCATTTTCAGCATCTCTCAGAAGACTACTATTTACACATACAAGTATCTGATAATGGGGAAGGTATCACATCTGAAGATATTGAAAAAATCTTCCAGCCATTCTACCGCTCTTCACAAGATTTACATCATCAGATTGCAGGTTCGGGTATCGGACTTAGTTTAGCACGTTTCATAGTAGAACAACATAGTGGAATAATCTGGGCGGAAAACATAGTACCAACCGGAACCTGCATGCATGTTTTACTTCCTCTCCCCGAAAAGCCAGTAAGTAATCCGGTCAAACAGACAGAATCCTCCCCCCTGATGAATGTGCAGGAGTTTATTCCTTCCGAGAAAAAAGAAACTCCGGTTATCTCACAAACATTGCTTTTAGTAGAAGATAATAAAGATGTGCTGGATTATCTGGAAAAACAATTCGAAAATGAATATAAGGTGCTGAAAGCAGAAAACGGAAAAGAGGCACTTACACAAATAGCCATAAAAATACCCGAACTGATTGTCAGTGATGTCATGATGCCCGAAATGGACGGACTTGAACTGTGCCGTCGGATCAAGCAAAATCCGCAAACAGCCCATATACCGGTCATTCTATTAACAGCCAAAACAATGCCTTCGCAAATCACCGAAGGATATAATGCCGGAGCTGACGATTATATCATAAAGCCATTCGATATAGGCCTATTGCAGGCACGTGTGCGGAATCTGCTGACTTCACGAATACAGATACGGAAAAAATATGAGAAAAAGATCGATCTGAATGAACTCGGTGTCAAAACATCTCCGCTTGACGAAGAGTTCCTGAAACAATATACGAATATTGTGAAAGCAAACTTCTCCAACCCGAAACTCGATATCGATATGATCTGCAAAGAAATCGGTATGAGTCGTGCAAACTTCTACCGAAAAGCGAAAACACTTACTTCCCTCTCTCCGGCTGAGATGATCAAAAACCTGCGTCTAGAAGCGGCAGCCCAGATGTTGCGTGAAACAGATTTAAGTGTCAGTGAAATTTTGGAAAAAGTAGCATTCAGCAGTAGCGGATATTTTGCCTCCTGCTTTAAACAAGTCTACGGAATGCCTCCAAAGGAATACAGAAAAGTTAATTCGACAGGAAAATCAACGAGTTGACACAAATCTTACCATCATTGATATGAAATTAACCTTTCATGTAGGATAATACGGACAATTTTGCCCTCGAGTTAATTAATAAGAGTTAACCATTCATTAATATTATTCTATATGAAGAACAAAGTTTTAATCATGCTGATGGGCTTTTTCCTTTTTGCCCATCAATTGTTCGCCCAGGACGTAAGTGTGTCCGGTAACGTAAAAGATGAAAAAGGAGAAGCTTTGATTGGGGTTTCCATCCAGATAAAAGGAACACCCACTGGTAACATCACCGATATAGACGGTAACTTTACGCTTTCGTCTGTGCCCGCAAACGGCGAGTTGGTATTCTCTTACATGGGTTATCAAACCCAGACTATTCCGGTAAAAGGAAAATCAGTTATTAATGTAGTATTGAAAGAAGACTCACAGGCCCTTGATGAAGTGGTCGTAGTCGGTTTCGGTACGCAAAAGAAAGTGAACTTAACTGGCGCTGTCGCTTCAGTCGGTGCTGAAGTATTGGAAAACAAACCGGTAGCCAATGTCGGTCAGGCATTACAGGGGGTTGTTCCCAACTTGAACGTGTCGGCAACGAATGCATCACCAAATGCAACTCCTTCTTTTAATGTACGTGGTGGTACGTCTATCGGTTTAAAAGAAGGTAAAACAAACGAATGGGAAGTCAAGAACGGTAGCCCGTTGATCATAATCGATGGTATTCAAGTGGATGCTGATTATCTAAACCTGATGAACCCTAGCGATATTGAAAACATTTCTGTATTGAAAGATGCTTCTGCTTCTGCTATTTACGGTGCACGTGCGACTTACGGTGTTATGTTGATCACGACAAAATCCGGAAAAAACGATTCCAAAGCGACTGTTACATATAACATGAGCCTGCAATGGAACACTCCATCGCATACGCCGGACATTCTGAATTCTTATACCCACCAATTAGCAGCCAACAAACAAACTGAAATGACAGGAGGAACAGTGACTCCTTGGATGGAAACATTATTAGCTGCCAAAAAGAAATACATAGAAAATCCCAGTCCTGAAAATGCATGGATCTACAATGAAGGAAGTACAACCAATATAACATGGGTTGCCAATATGAATCCATACGAAATAGGAGTAAAAGACTGGACTCCTCTGCAACGTCATAATTTGTCGATCAGTGGCGGATCTACAAAAACACGCTATTATATATCTTTAGGATATCAACGCCAAGAAGGTATGTACAAAATCAACACGGATATTCAAAATAGATACAACATCAACATGAACTTAAACTCCAAAATCACAGACTGGTTTGATGTTGCTTCTAAAATATCGTTCAACACAAACAACTACAACGAACCATACATGAACCCGCAAAAAGGTAGTGTATGGAGTGCCATGAAAAACGAACCGGGACGAAATATAAATATGCCCATCATGACAGGCCCTAACGATCCGATACCCGACGCTTATACGGATAATATTCTAGGATGGCTGGCATACGGAGCCACACAGGAAACCAAAAAGACAAACACAGTATTCAGTGTGACTCCAACAATCACTTTCTGTCCAGAATTTAACATAAAGGCCGAGCTCTCTTATCGCCCGACAGAATACTTCCAGAAACGATTCATCCCTGTCCGCAACTATGTAGTAGATGCATGGCGTACGGTTAATACACATACATCACCTTCCAGCGTAAGGGAAGAAACCAGGCATTCGGATTACTATACAATCAATGCCTATGCCAATTTCAATAAATCTTTCGGCAAACATAATGTTTCAGCCATTGCCGGTTTCAACCAGGAATGGTATAAATACCGTATGAATTGGGGAGAAGCAGAAGAAGTCATCACCAATGACCTGCCGACTATCGGTATGACCAGTGGTACCCAATATGCAAGTGACGCTTTTGAACATTGGGCCATCCGGGGTGCTTTTGTCCGTGCCAATTATGACTATCTGGGACGTTACCTGTTTGAATTCAGCGGGCGTTACGATGGTACTTCCCGTTTTGGTAAAGATACCCGTTTCCAGTTCTTTCCATCTTTCTCGGCAGGTTGGAGAATTTCGGAAGAACAATTCATGAAAAATACACATAGCTGGCTGGATAACTTGAAGATCCGCGGTTCATGGGGTTCATTGGGTAACCAAAATGTAGCTAACTATGCATACATTGCCAGTTACGGAGCAGCAAACTACATTTCATGGGTAATGGACGGCGAACAACTAAAAGGGATGAATCCGACTGGACTTATCGCCAGAGATTTAACGTGGGAAACAGCCAAAACACTCGATTTCGGAGTTGATATAACAACTTTAAACGGTCGGTTGGATGCCACTTTTGATTGGTATACACGCCGCACAACCGATATTTTGATGAACGGGACTAAATTGCCGGCTGTTTTAGGTGCTACTGTCCCCAAGCGTAATACGGGCGAATTAAAAACGAACGGCTGGGAATTAAGCCTGAAATGGAAAGACCGGTTAAACAACGGCATACGTTACGATGTTGGTTTCGTATTATCAGACTACCAGTCGGAAGTCATTCATTTCTCCGGCAACCCCAACTCTTTGCTGTCCACCCTGTACGACGGAATGAAAATGGGAGAAATCTGGGGGTATGAAACCGTTGGCATATTGCAGGAAAACGACTTCACTATCGATGAAAACGGTAAATATATTTTAAACGGCCCTTCTCAAAATAAAATTGCCGGTAGCTGGTATCCGGGTGATATAAGATATGCCGATCTGAATAACGACGATGAAATCTCAACCGGAGATAATACACTTGAAAACCCTGGCGACCGTAAAATCATAGGAAACTCCACACCGCGTTTCCAATATGGTATTACCGGTAATATTTCTTGGAAAAACTTCGATTTGAATATCTTCTTCCAAGGAATTGGGAAAAAAGATGTATGGATCAGCGATAATGCCTTCTGGGGTGGTTCCGGTTCTGCCGGTAACTGGGAGATGTTGAACAACTCATGGACTCCGGAACGTACTAATGCCAAATATCCGATGTATGCCGGACGAGGACAGAACCAACAAGTTCAAACAGGCTACCTGTTTAACGGGGCTTATCTTCGCTTGAAGACATTGGCATTGGGTTATACCCTGCCTAAAGCATGGACCAATAAAGCGAAATTGTCAACCGTACGTTTAAGCCTTTCGGGTTACAACCTGTTTGAAATCACACAGATACCGGATACTTTCGACCCGGATCAGATATCATCAGCTTATCCGATGATGCGCTCCGTAGCTTTCGGTCTGCAAGTTGGTTTCTAATTAATAACAGCTATCAAATATATTATAAAAATTATCGATTATGAAATTCAGTTTTAAGAAATACATATTTGCACTAGGTCTCACTTCAATGCTGTTACCGAGTTGCAACAACGATTTCATGGAGCGTTATCCGCTGGATGAAATCACTGACGAAAGTTTCTGGAAAACAGAAACTGACCTCAAATTAATGTTAAACAGTCTTTATCCGCTATACATCATCGGTCATGGAAGTGGTTGGTCAGATAGCAAAACACCGGTATTGAACGTTGTTGGTAGCCCGTTAATGTATGGTGATGTGTATTCAGACAATTGTGTAAAAACAGGAAATGAATTCAGAAGCATGGCCGGTGAACTTGTTGTACCGACAGGGGCAAGTAAAGACAACGGATGGAACTGGGAAAACCTACGAAAAATAAATTTCTTTTTGGCTCGCTACGAACGCGCCGACCTTAGCCAAGAGAAAAAAAACGCGTATGGCGGAGAAGCTTATTTCTTCAAAGCATGGGAATATTACCAAAAAGTACTCTTTTTCGGTGACGTACCCTGGTTGACATACGATCTGACCGAAGCTTCCGAAGAATTATACGCACCGCGTACCCCACGTACCGAAGTGATGGACTCTGTCCTTATGTGCATCAACAAAGCAGTTGAATGGTTGCCGGAAAAAGCAAATCAAGATTCTGAACGCTTAAATAAAGACCAAGCAAACTTCCTGAAAGCACGCATCTGTTTGTTCGAAGGTACATTCCGCAAATACCATACGGAGTTAGGCCTACAAAACAGTGCCAACAAATATTTGGAAGAAGCCGTTAAAGCTTGTGAAGCCTTATTAGGTAAATATGCTCTTTACAAAAACGGAGAAGAAACCTACTGGAAAATGTTTGCAACAACAGATTTATCCGGAAATCCGGAAGTTATACTGGCACGTAACTATTTAGAAAACAAAGTAGGTCATGCCGCACAACGCTATTACCAACAAAACAATTCAAACCGTCAATCCATGGGAGCTTCCCGTGGACTTGTCGACGAATACTTGTGTATCGACGGTCGTCCTATCTATATTAGCGGAAATGAAGGAAACTACGAAAAGAATCCGAATTTCTTAGGATATGGAAAATGGACAGAACTGGAAAACCGTGACCCGCGCCTGACACAAACCATTTGTCGACCGGGAGAACACGTAACGATTTACCAAAGTGGCGTTGTTGATAAAGAGAAGAACGGTATTACGTACCCAGGATTGAATTACACCAGTAGCGGTTCTACTGTAACAGGCTATCGCGTTATCAAACACTGGATGGGAGATAAAGTGGAAGAAGACCGTACAACAAAGGGTATCCAGGCTGCTATCGAGTTCCGTTACGCCGAACTGCTGCTGATATATGCGGAAGCAAAATACGAACTGAACGGGACATTATCTCAATCTGACGTTGACTTGACAATTAATGCGCTTCGTGAACGTGCAGGATTTGATTTCAACAAATACCCGACAGCTAAACTAATCGTCGGTCAAGAACCTGCAGACCCACGCTTGGATAAGATCTATACAAGCAAACTGGATTATACCGTTTCTCCGTTGTTGCGCGAAATCCGCCGCGAACGCCGTATTGAAATGGCTATCGAAAACCGTCGTTATGAAGACTTGATGCGTTGGAAAGCCGGTAAACTACTGACTGTTCCTTTCCGTGGTATGCATTTCACCTCTGTACAGGACTTATACGATGGGTCACATACATCTAAACCGGAAACTGCAGTAAAAGTAGAACTCGGTAAAACAGTTTTCGCAGATCAGGACGGTTTCATCATCTGCTACCCCAAAAGCCCGTATGCAAATACAATAAAAGGAACACTACCTTGGGATGACTACCGCTACTACTGGCCTATCCCGAAAGAAGAATTGGTTATGAACGAAAACTTAGTTCAAAACAAAGGTTGGGAAGACAAATAATTTTGATACCTACTTAATATTGTAAAGAGGCTATCCGATAATTCGGATGGCCTCTTTTCTCTTCTGAAAAAACATATGCCTTTTCCACCCTCATTTCCTCCTTCCGAGATAATAGTGATCGCATTTGATACAATTTTATATGTTCCCGTACACAATTTAGGCATACATTTGTTTTGTACAATTGAAATAGAATAACTTTAACATATCATGAACATGAAATATAAAGCATATTTATGCTCTTTCCTGTTAACCTTCCCTATTCTGGGTAAGGCTTCAGTCGAAGCTGATTCGTTGCGTCAGGTACAAATAAGCAGGCTGCAAGAGCAAGTCAACTGGGTAAACCCGGAAGCTATACGCGCTTATCTGGACGATACAAAATTATCCTTGGGAGACAAAGCAACCGGACTCTATCAAAAGCTGGAAGAACTGGAAACGCTACTTCCCCGGGTAAACCGGCATTTATCTGAAGACACCACCCGGCAGACCATTGTCGAAGCAGAAAAACTGCTCGCCCTCAAACGGGAAATCATACTGGCTAATCCGCTGCTCGACATAGACAAAATCCTGATAGCCCGTTATCGCCTGGGGAATAAGGCACGCAAAGCGATGGGACCGTCGCTCGGGACCTCCATTGCCAACTATAATTCTTTATTTTCCAGCCGCCGGAAAGGATATAATGCAGAAATCAGCCAGCTTTCAAATCTTCGCGGGGATATTCAAAGTAAAACGATCTATAAGCCGGAAGCGGATGTGCCCATCTCAGATATACAACTGCATTGGGATGCAGACCGGCTGTTGTTCTCCTCCCTTAATGAGAACCGCCAGTGGCAAATCTATGAAATAAACACAGACGGAACGGGCCTGCATCAAAAAGTAGTTGCCGACGAACCGGACCTCGAATTTTGCGACGCCAACTACCTGCCGGACGGCAAAGTGGTGGCCACCTGTAATATCGGTTATAACGGTGTCCCTTGCGTACATGGGGACGATGTCGTTGCCAACCTCGTTTCCTACGATCCGGAAACAAAAAATATCCATCGCCTGACATTCGACCAGGACGGAAACTGGGCGCCGATCGTCATTCCGAATGGCCGCCTGATGTACACCCGCTGGGAATATACCGACCTGACACATTATTTCTCCCGCATTGTTATGCACATGAATCCGGACGGGACAGAAAACAAAGCACTCTACGGAAGCGGTTCCTATTTCCCGAACAGTACGTTCGACATGAAGCCGCTCTCCAAATACAACAGCCGTTTTGTCGGTATCATCTCCGGCCATCACGGAACAGCCCGTTCAGGCCGGCTGATTATTTTTGATCCGGCCAAAAGCCGTAAAGAAGAAAAAGGAATGGTCCAGGAATTACCTTTCAGCAAACGCCCGATCGTCCCGATCATCAAAGACGAACTGGTGGAAGGTGTATGGCCACAGTTCATGAAGCCTTATCCTTTGAATGAAAAATATTTCCTGGTGGCCTGCAAACCCGGCCCCGACGCACTTTGGGGAATCTATCTGGTGGATATATTCGATAATCTTACCCTGATCACCGAGCAGGAAGGCGAAGGCCTCACCGCCCCTATCCCATTGAAAAAAACGGAAACACCTCCTATCATCCCGTCGAAAATCAAACCGGAAGAGAAAGAGGCTACCGTATTTATACAGGACATCTATGAAGGTGAAGGCACGCAAGGCGTCCCGCGGGGAACAATCAAATCGCTCCGCATCTTCGCCTACGAATATGCCTATATCCTCGCCCCTTCCGACCATGATGCACAGGGTATTCAGAGCGGATGGGATATTAAACGTATTCTCGGTACCGTACCTGTCGAAGAAGACGGTTCCGTCATGTTCAAGATACCGGCCAACACACCTGTCTCTATCCAGCCGCTGGATAAAAACGGGGCCGCTATCCAATGGATGCGAAGCTGGCTGACCGGTATGCCCGGCGAGATTGTCTCCTGTACGGGTTGCCATGAAGATCAGAACACGATCGCCATGCCTAAACGCACAATCGCCTCCACTATCCTCCCGCATAAACTGGAAATGCCCGAAGGAGGCGTCCGCCCGTTCACCTTCCGCCTGGAAGTACAACCGGTACTGGACCGCAACTGCGTATCCTGCCACAACGGAACCATCGCCCAGCCGGATTTCCGGAAAGACCAGATGGTCACCTATAAACGTGGCGTCCTGACAAAGCTGGAACGCCATTACGACCAGAGTTATCTGAACCTCCACCCCTACGTGTACCGCCAAGGACCGGAATCGGATATCTATGTGCTTCGCCCTTACGAATATTATGCGAACAACAGCGAACTGATCCGTATCCTGCAAGCAGGTCACCACGGAGTGAAAATACCGGCAAAAGACATGCAGACCTTATACACCTGGATCGACCTGAATGCCCCCTATTTCGGAGCATTCACCCAGCTGGACCTGAAAAAGGAAGCTCCCCAAAACCAGGTAGAACGCCGCATGGAACTGTCAGAGAAGTACAGTGGCGTACGTGTCGACTGGCAACAGGAGATTAAGGATTATGCAGCATGGCTAAAAAATAAGGAGAACAACGAAACAGACGGTACTACCGGAGCGACTTCGTCAACCGAAGCCAACGCAGGTACAACCAAGGATAGAAAGAAAGCAAAAACAATTAAAGTCAAAGGTTTCCCGTTCAGCCAGGAAGAGGCCGTAAAGAAACAGGCCGAAGCCTCCAAGTCCCCACATCAGCTAACTGTTGCTCCGGGTATCACACTGGATATGGTCTGGATTCCAGCCGGTACTTTTGCGATGGGTGACAATAACGATCCGTCTGCCTCACCTGCCTTCAAAACACAGGTTAAGGAAGGTTTCTGGATGAGCACCACCGAAATCACGAACGAACAATTCGGCGCCCTGTTCCCCGAACATGATAGCCGGTATATCGGTCAGACCTGGAAAGATCATACGACTCCCGGTTATGCCGCCAATTTACCGAAACAGCCGGTAATCCGTGTGAGTTGGGAAGAAGCGAACGACTTCTGTAAAAAGCTGGGAGAGAAAAATCAATGCCGTATCGCCCTTCCGACAGAGACACAATGGGAATGGGCCGCCCGTGCAGGATCGGCCGGTGACTTCTGGTTCGGTGACCGTAAAGCAGACTTCGGCATCTACGAAAACCTGGCAGACAGTACGACTGTCGACCTGGCCGTCACCGGTGTAAATCCCAAACCGATGCGTCCCAACGATCCGATGCGCCAGTTCTGGGACTTCCTGCCGAAAGAGTTGGGAGTCAACGACCACCATCTGATATCGGCCGATGTTGCTTCCATGAAACCGAATCCCTGGGGATTATACGACATGAACGGAAACGTAGCGGAATGGACCCGTTCCGATTACCTCCCCTATCCTCTCAAAGAGAAAACGGAAAAGGTCAAACCGGAACAGAAAGTCGTACGCGGAGGCTCCTGGCGTGAACGCCCGAAGTACTCAACATCGGCCATCCGCAAGGCTTATTATCCGTGGCAACGCCCGTTCAATGTAGGGTTCAGGGTTATTGTAGAAGAGTAGAGTCAATCATATCACCTCCAAATAGCTTCTTCCGTTCCCGGCACGGTTCACACGAATCTGTACCGGGATACGTTCCGTCATCTCCTGTACATGTGAGATTACTCCGATCTTGCGGCCTTGTGTACGGAGGCTTTCCAGAGCATCCATGGCAATCCGGAGGGTATCGGCATCCAATGAGCCGAACCCTTCGTCAATGAAAAGGCTTTCTACCTTCATCCGGTTGGAAGACAGGGAAGACAATCCGAGCGCCAATGCCAGCGAAACCAGGAAAGATTCGCCTCCCGACAAACTGTGCACCGTACGCACCTCGTCGCACATATCACGGTCGATAACCTGTAAAGCCAGCGTTTCAGGCACCCGTTCCAACCGGTAACGGCGGCTCAGGTCACGCAACTGCACATTTGCATAACTTAGCAATACATCCAACGTATACCCCTGAGCGATACGGCGGAACTTGGCACCATCGGCCGAACCTGCCAGGTCATTCAGTTTCGCCCAACGTTCACTCTGCTTACGGCAGGCTTCGAGTTCTTCCTGCTGACTGGCTATCTTCCGTTTGTTCTCGGATTGGGTACGGAGCCGGAAGGCATATTCATTCTTTTCCTGGGTAATACGGGGAAGAAGAAGTTCCAGCACCTCCCCTTCATGAGTCCGATTCCAGGATTCTGACCAGTCGGACAAAGCCTTTTGGCGAACCAATAAATCTTCCGACGCTTTTTCCAGGTCGCGGGCAATCTGATCGGAGATACCCCGCAGCTGGTCAGCAACACCCGACTGCTCCGTCTGAACGGCTTGCAGGCGTTTCAGGCGCTCTTTCAGTTCCTCTTTACGACGGTTGTAATCCTGTTCAACCAGGTCGGCTGGCTTACCGGAAAGCAGTTTAGAACGTTCGGCCTGGAGCGCGGTAAATTCAGAACGGTTCTTGTCATGACGCAGGGTAGCCTCTTCTACTTCTTTAGTCAGCGAAGGGAGGAAAGAGGCGTACGATTCGCATTCGGCCTTAAGTGCACTCTGCTCCCGTTGCAGTTGTTGCAGCTTTTCCGTATTTTCATGCCACTGGCGGGCAAAGGTGGTTAAGGTATCCCGGAAAGAGTCCGGGTCCTGTTGCCAGGCTTTTTGCCATTCGTCATTCCCGAAAAGGCGGTTGGCGGCGGAGAGGGACTTCTCCAGCGTCTCGCGGCTTTCCACACGAATCGCTTCTTCACGGGTTATCTGCGTCTCAGCCAGTTTCTGGCGTCCCTGAATATCCGTGCGGGATTGTTCAGCTTCCGTCAGTTCCTTATGCAGTTGCAGAAGTTGCCGGCGAAGCTGGTTCAGTTGCTTTTCGCCGGTGGCATAAGACGTTTTACGTTCGGCTAACTGCTGAAGTTGCAATGTAAGCGCAGCAATAAGTTTCGGCATTTCAGAGGCAGCCGAATGAGTGACGGCCGGATGCTCCGTGCTGCCGCATACCGGACAGGGGCTGCCTTCTTGTAGTTTCTTCCTCAGTTCCATAATATCACCGCTGGCCGTTTGCCGAGCCTGCTCAACCAACAGGTTCTCACGTTCCACACGAACCGATTCTATCTGTTTGTCAAGGAACTCTATATCTTGCTGCTTCAACTCCTGTTCGAGCTTACTGATGTCCTCCTCCGTCTTCCGGAGAGCAGCCTGTTTATTTCCGGCTGTGCGCTGAACGGTTTCCAACTGAACAATCAGGCGGGCGGCCGTCTGTTTAACAGTCTCTATCGTTTTACCTGATTTTTCCATTGCCTGACGGGCACCGGCAGCAGTATCTAAATGCAGCAACAGAGCGAAAAGCTGTTCTGCAATACTTTCTTTACGTTCATAACGCTTCCGCCAGTCGGTCAGGTGGGTAATCTCGGCCAGGCTTTGTTGTTGTCGGGTCCGGGCGGCTTTCAACTTATCCTCTCCCTCCTTCTGCCGGCGGAGTACTTCCCGCAGGCGGGTTTCCGTTTCTTTCACCGAACGGGTTACCTCATCGAGGCGCACGTCCAGTTTACGGGCTTGCTGCAACTCCTGCTGCAAGGCTTTGAAGTCTGCTTCGGAGCGTTGTTCATCCTGAATACCCTGTTCGTACTCTTTACGGGCGGTATTCAATAGTTCCGTAGCCCGGAGCAGTTTGGCGGCAGCCTCTTTCTGCTGAACCTGCCGGGATTCTATCTGCTGTCCGGTAGATTTAACGGCCTCCTGCAAAGCCTGTTGTTCGGCTTTCGCCTTTTCCAGAGCGGACAAAACGTCTTCCGACTCTTTCAGCCGGGTTTGCAGTTCCTGTTCCGCTTCTTCCGTCAATAACTCGATTCCCTGGATGCGGGCCTGTACCTTATCGTAAGCCTCTTTGGCGACAGCATTCTTTTCAAAAATCAGGCGGGAGATGGAAGAATAAAGTTCCGTGCCAGTCAGCTTTTCAAGCAGCGACGCTTTTTCTCCCTGCTCCGCTTTCAGGAAAGTGGAGAAATCGTTTTGCGCCAGCAGGACGGAACGGGTAAACTGTTCAAAGGTCAGGCCAATCAGTTCTACCGTACGCGCCTGCAATTCCGAACGGGTTCCCTGCTCTTCTTCTTCCTTATCTATATTATATAAGGTAACGCGGGGACTTTGCAAACGTCCGTTTTCCTTGTCGCGGGCACGTCCTACCGACCAGCGCGAACGGTAACGGTGACCGTTCAACGCCAGAAAGTCGACTTCCGCATATCCCGAAGCCGTTCCTCTTCGTAACAGGAAACGGGGGTCGCTCTGGGGAAGCACCTCCTCATTCACATCCCGCAGTCTCACATTATTCTCTTTTGCCTGGTCCGTACGCGGCGTACGGGCAAATAAAGCCAGGCACATGGCATCCAATATCGTAGACTTCCCGGCTCCCGTCGGTCCCGAAATGGCAAAGATTCCGGCAGACAACAAGGGTTCGGCTGTAAAATCAACATCAAAATCTCCTTCCAGCGAGGCCAGGTTACGGCCCCGTATCGCTAATATCTTCATAAAGAAACCTCCCGCATTACATCGTTGAACAATGATTCGATATCTTCCGGCAACTCGCCGCCATACTTACTGGTAAAGGCATGTTTCAGCATATCCAGCGGGGCGATGCGTTGCAGGTCGTTGTAAGACAACGGACGGACCGTATCCGCCTCCTCCCGTTTCGGATAAGACGGGACGATAGAAGTCAGGCGGACCGCTTTATCAGCCAGCGCCTCTTCTACGCGGTGGCGGAATCCCGGGTCGGGCTCCGTCAGCAAAACACGCACCTCCACATACGGCCAACGGGCCGGTTCGTCGCCCTCTTCCTGATTAGCAACAGGCAGTCCGGCAAGCTGTTCAACCACCTCCTCCGGTGATGCAGGCTGCTCCGGAATCCGGTGCAAGGCCGCAAACAAAGGGACAGGCAGCGGTTCGACATCTAATAAGCATCCATTTTCCACCGTAACGGCAACGACCTGGTGACGGTAGTTCGTTTCCGAAAAAGACATCGGCAACGGACTACCGGAATAGCGCAGGTTCTCCCTGCCTCCTATCCGCTGCGCTTTATGGATATGCCCGAGCGCCGTATAAGCCAGCCCTTCATCGAACGTATCGGAAGAGACGGATTCCAGACCGCCCATAATGATGCGCTCGCTACGGTCGTCGTCCGACAGTTCAGCCCCGGTAGCATGCAGATGCCCCATGGCGACCAATGCCTCACCGAGCTGCCGCCGGGCATCGGCGAAATCATAGAGCTGGCGGTACATGCGGTTTATGCCGGCTATATATGTATCATGCCCCTCCTCCGGAGCCGGATAATCTCCCTGACGCAGATAAGGAACGGCGAGACACCAACCTTCCCGCTTTTTCTCCTTATTATATAAAGGTATCACCAGGGAATCGAAGTCAATCTCTCCGCTTTCCGTCCGCCGGATAATCCCGACAATAGAGGTATTCAACTCTTCCAGCAAAGGAATCGGAGATTCCAGCCGCGCAGCCGAATCATGGTTGCCGGCAACGACAATAACCTGCAAATGCGGATTGCGCCGGTTCGCCTCTTTCAGGAAATGAAAGAAACGGCGTTGCGCCGAAGCGGACGGGTTAGCTACATCGAACACATCACCGGCAATCAACAGGACATCTGTCTGCTGTTCCGCCAGGGTATCCACCAGCCAGTTCAGAAAGGCATCGTGTTCTTCCTCCCGGTCATAACCGAAGAAAGTCTGGCCGAGATGCCAGTCGGCAGTATGTATAATCTTTAAAGACATAGTTTGTATATCTTGTTTCCGTTAAAATGAAGATTCAAAGATAAAGGATAATTCAGACATATACAGCCTGGCGGTGACTTTATATAAACACAAAAATAACTGCTGGTATTGCATATCACAACTGGATTCCTTTCATATCACAGTTGGATTCCGTTTGTTTCACAGATGGATTTCTTGTGTATCACAGCTGTGAAACACAAAGAGGATCGGATGAAAACGCCAGTGGCTCGGGAGGTAATCCGTTCTGTCTGCCGGGTAAACGGTTGCATCCCGGCAGACAAATTCAGCTATCTCTCAGGCATTTAGTTCTGTAACCGATAAGTTATGGAATTGTCTTGGTAATGAAAAATAGCAGTAACCGGTTCGTAATCCGGGCACTCTACTTTTGCAGCAACAAAAAGGAACAAATTTATGACAAATTTTACTTCTGACTCGCGTGTAGGGCGTGTACTCCTACTCCCGGCCGGATTATTGGCTTGCAGCTTATTTACCCCTTTTACCGTAACTGCAAAGAATAACATTCCGGTAACAATCTCCCAGCAGGTTCGAACAAAGATACAGGTGAACGGTACCGTTACCGATGCGACCGGCGAACCACTGATCGGAGCGACCGTTCTCGAAAAAGCCAGCGGTAACGGAACGATTACCGACGTCGACGGAAATTTCAGTCTGGCAGTCCCCACCGATGCCGTATTATCGGTTAGTTACATCGGTTACAAACCACAGGACATCGTAGTCAACGGCAAAACGACTTTCAATGTCGTGCTGGAAGACGATTCCGAGAAACTGGAAGAAGTGGTCGTTGTCGGCTACGGCGTGCAACGCAAGGTGAACCTCTCCGGTTCCGTAGACCAGATTAATGCCAAGCAACTGGAAGCCCGCCCAATCACGAACATTTCAAAAGGTTTGCAGGGGATGGTCCCCAACCTGAACATCGACTTCACCAGCGGTGAACCGGGACAGGCCGCCAAAATCAATATTCGTGGAGAAGCCTCCATCAACGGTGGCAGCCCGCTGATCCTGATAGACGGTGTCGCCTCGGATGCCGAAGAACTGAACCGGTTGCTCCCGGAAGACATCGAAACCCTTTCGGTGTTGAAAGATGCCTCCTCCGCAGCCATCTACGGTGCGCGTGCCGCCTTCGGTGTCATCCTGATAACCACAAAACAGGGTAGCAGCGACCGCATCCAGGTAAGCTACAATAACAACTTTGCCTGGAAACGCCCTTCTATCCTCCCTAACAAAACTTCCGACCCTTATATCTACCTGAAACTGAAAAACATCGCCGTACTCAACACGCCCTGGAGTTCCGGCCACGTCGCCAGCGACGAACGCCTGGAATGGGCACGCCAGCGATCCGACAATCCTGACGGGACCGACCCGGTGCGCCTCAACCCGCTCGACGAAACGCAGTGGGAATATATGGGAAACCGCGACTGGACACGTTATTTCCTGGATAAGAATACATTCAGCAATACACACCAGCTATCAGTTTCCGGCGCCACCGAGAAAACGAAGTTCTACCTTTCCGGCGGTGTGGACGATGAGAACGGTATCCTGGCCGGTATCGTAAAGAATGACAACTACCGCCGCTACAGTATGCGGGCCAAGGTCAGTTATAAAATATGGGATTGGCTGACACTCTCGAACAATACTTCGTTTGTCGCCACCAACCGTATCAAACCGAGTTATCTTTCCAGCCGCGGCGAACCGTATATCGACAGCAACGGTATCCGCCAGAAAGGGAACGGCGACTCGAACATGAGCATCTTCTACGACCTGGCTCCCACCGACTGGGACAAGAACCCGGACGGAACCTGGGCAAACAATGCCGCCGGTATCGCCATGGCCCAGCTGGTAGACGGAGGCGAAGAGACGACCCAATACAACCGCCTGCAAAGTACGTTCTCCGCCGAGATGTCTTTCTGGGAAAAGATGCTGACGGTAAACGCCAACTTCACTTTCATGAAAGGAAACGAAGATTACAACTGGTTCAAAAACAAATATGTAATCGGATACGGACCGAACGATATCCGCGAACTGGGCGACAGCAAAGCCTACAAAAGCACGACCAACGATTATTACAGCGTATTGGAACTGTTTGCGACTTTCAACAAGGCTTTCGACAAACATTACGTGACCGGTATCCTCGGTTTCAACCAGGAATACAACCGCTGGAACTGGTACAAAGCCGAACGCGAAGGAATCATCTCGACCTCACTCCCGTCCATCGGACTGTCGTCGGGCGACCAGTTCGTCAGCGAGCAATATGCCGACTGGGCCATCCGCGGGCTTTTCTTCCGTGCCAACTATACGTATGACAACCGTTATATCTTCGAAGTGAACGGGCGTTACGACGGAACATCCCGTTTCCCCAAGGAAAAACGTTTCGGATTCTTCCCCTCCGCTTCCGCTGCCTGGCGCGTGGATGCCGAACCGTTCTTCGAATCATTCCTTTCGACTGTCAGCCAGTTGAAGGTGCGCGCTTCATACGGTTCGCTGGGTAACCAGCTTGTCGGGGAATACGGTTATATCCCGGCCATGAGTTCACAGCTGGGTAATTACATCATCAACGGCAAATTGCAACAGGTGGTAACCCCTCCTTCGCTGGTCTCTCCGGATTACACCTGGGAGGAAGTCCGTACCCTGAACGGAGGTCTCGACCTGGCTTTCCTGGATAATAAACTGACAGCCACTGTCGATGTGTACCGCCGCGACACCAAAGGAATGCTTACGCTGGGCAAAGAACTTCCGGGCGTACTCGGCGCCAGCGAACCGAAAGAGAATGCCGCCGACATGAAAACAACCGGTTGGGAGCTGACAGTCGGCTACCGCGACCAGTTCCAGCTGGACGGCAAACCATTCAATTGGGGTGTCAAATTCATGCTCTCGGATAACCGTTCGTGGATTACTCGGTTCGACAACCCGAACGGGAGCCTTACCCAATATTACAAGGGACAGGAACTGGGCGAAATATGGGGATTGCAAAGCGACGGTTTCTTCCAGAGTGAAGATGAAATCAAGAACCTCGACCAGTCGTCCATCATCCCCTGGGGTGCCCTGGAAATCGTCAACGGATGGCCGAAATATAAGGACCTGAACGGTGACAAGAAAATCACCAAAGGAAGCGTCACTGTAAGCGACCCAGGCGACCTGAGTGTCATCGGAAACTCTTCTCCCCGCTTCCGCTTCGGGTTCAACCTGAATGCCGAATGGAACGGATTCGACCTGTCGGCCTTCTTCCAGGGGATTGCCAAACGCGATTATTACCCGATGAGTTACCTCTATTGGGGATTCTACCAGCAGCCGTATGCCGGCGGTCCCGAACACCTGTTCGACTTCTACCGTCCGACAACCGACAGCGATGTGGATATGGCCAAACACTCACAGTCCTATATCAATGCCGGGCTGGCAAACCAGAATCTGAATGCCCGTTATCCGGTACTCCAGTCATGGCTCGCCGACAAGAACCTGGGCACCGATATCGACCAGTCGATGGGACTGGCCATCCCGCAGACCAACTATCTGCTGAACGGTGCTTACCTGCGTATCAAGAATATCACGCTGGGATATACCCTGCCGTCCGAATGGACCCGAAAGGCACATCTGAGCCGGGTACGCGTCTTTGTCAGCGGCGATAACATCTTCGAATGGAGTGCCCTGAAGAAATACTTCGACCCCGAAGCCGTTACCGACGCATCCAACTACGGTTATGTCTATCCGTTCAACCGCCAATACTCATTCGGCGTCAATGTCACATTCTAATCATCAAAAAAAGCAACAATGAAAAAAGAGTTATATTACCTGGCAACGCTTCTTACGTGCCTCGCATCGACTTCCTGCAACGACAATTTTATGGAACGCCATCCGCAGACGGAGATTGGCGTAGACAGTTACTTCAATACGGAGCAGGATTTGAAAATGTATTGTTACAACCTGTACGATTTCCCCAACTTCAACAATTACGTAGCCGATGCCGGAACCGACAACCAGGCAACGACAGACGTCGTGGAAGTAAAGAACATCATGATTTCGACCAATGCCAATTCGACAACGGTGAGTTCCGGATGGGACTGGGAGAAGTTACGGACAATCAATCTTTTCCTCGATAACTGTGAAAAGGCTGCCGTAGCCGAAGACGTGCTTGCCCATTACCAGGGAGTAGCCCGCTTCTTCCGGGCCCGTTTCTATATGGACAAGGTAAAACGTTTCTCCGACGTGCCCTGGTACGACAAAACGCTGACTACCTCAGACGAAGACTTATATAAACCGCGTGACTCCCGCGACGTTGTCATCCAGAAGATATTTGAAGACTACCGGTTTGCCGCCGAGCACGTGAAGACCGATCAGGAGACAGGCGCCGTGGATAAATGGGTGGTCCTCACCTATATGGCACGCCATGCGCTGTACGAAGGTACCTACCGCAAATATCACGACGAACTGAATTTGCAGGCTTCAGCCAACACCTATCTGAAAATAGCCGCTGATGCCGCTCTCCAAATCATGAACGAAGGAGGCTTCAGCATCTATACGACCGGCGATACGGATAACGATTACCACACCTTGTTTGAAAGTCCCGACCTGAGTAGCAATCCGGAAATTATTCTGGCCACTTATTTCGACAGAAAGATAAAAGGGAATGGCTTCTGGGCTTTCATGTTCGGTAATTATATTCCTTGCCCGACCAAAGACCTGGTACAATCTTACCTGATGAAAGACGGTTCCTACTACTCCGCCCAGCCGGGTTATGAAACCAAACAGTTCGTGGAAGAATTTCAGAACCGCGACCCGCGCATGTGGCAGACACTCGCCTGGCCGGGATGGGAGCTAATCAACACGATGACCTATGCCCCGGGAGCCGGCATCTATGTGCAGAATCTGAACAAGAACTTCTCCGGCTACCATCAAATCAAAGGTTTCATCAATAATAAGGACGAGGATTATTACCTGGGTATCGACTACCCTGTACTGCGTTACGCCGAAGTACTGCTGACCTATGCCGAAGCCCGTGCCGAACTGGGTGAGTTAACCCAGGACGATTTGGATAAAACAATCAACCGCCTCCGTTCGCGTGCCGGCATCCCTCCCCTGAAACTGAATCCGGCAGCCGACCCGGTCATGCAGAAAGCCTTCCCTGGCATCTCCTCCACCTTACAGGAGATACGCCGCGAACGTCGTGTCGAACTGGCCCTCGAAGGTTTCCGCTACGATGACCTGATGCGCTGGAAATCCGGCAAATTACTAGAAAAAGAACCCGAAGGCCTCTACTTCCCTTCCTTAGGCAAATTCGACCTGACAGGCGACGGAATAGAAGATATTTACCTGATTCCTTCCTCACAGGATATCCCCGCCGAAGCGGATAAGGAAACCAATTCGCTGGGTAAAAAGCTGGTATATTACAAAACCGGCACAATCGACGACACAAATGCGACTGTTTACCTGGCCGAAGGGACAAAAGGAAATATCCTGACAATTAAAGACATGGGCACCTTCCAGGAACCCAAATTCTATTACCGCCCCGTCCCGAAACACGAGGTCGACCTGAATCCGGCATTGGCTCCGCAGTTGTTCGGGTGGGAATAAAACAAGTGATAAACAGACATAAGATAATAATACTAAAAACAAGAATATATGAAAACGACAAATGTATTAATCGCCTTATCATTCATGGCGGTAAGCGTATGTAGCCATGCACAGGAAGCGCTACCCAAACAAATAAAAGTCGGAAAAGAGCGAGTGAAGGCACGCAAGGAAATCCGGTTACCCGAAATAGACGGATATAACCTGCTGAAATGTGATTTCCATATCCATACAATCTTCTCCGACGGCATCGTATGGCCGACATTGCGAATACAGGAAGCCTGGGAAGAAGGTCTCGACGCCATCGCCATCACCGACCATATCGAAGGACAGCCGGCGCGTCCCGGTGTAGAAAAAGGAAATCATAATTATTCCTTCGACCTGGCAAAAGAAGAAGCGGACCGCCGGGAAATCATCCTGATAAAAGGGGGCGAAATCACTCGCTCGATGCCTCCCGGACATCTGAACGCCTTGTTCGTCAAAGATGTAAATGCGCTCGACCAGAAGGATTATATGAAAGCAATCGAAGAAGCCCACAACCAGGGTGCTTTCATTCAATGGAATCATCCGGGATGGGGTGTCGACTCTATCCTATGGCACGACGTACACGAAACGCTCTACCAAAAAGGCTGGCTGAACGGCATCGAGGTATTCAACGAATTTGAATGGTATCCGGTCGCCCTGAACTGGGTAAACGAAAAGAACCTGACCTTACTTTGCAACACCGATGTACACGACGTAATCGAACGCTTGTATGATTTCCGCACCACCAGCCACCGTCCGATGACGCTTGTCCTGTCGAAAGACCGCACGGAAGAGGGAATCCGCGAAGCTCTTTTCGACCGCCGTACCCTGATATGGTTCTATGACACCCTAATGGGAAAAGAAGATTTACTGCAAAAGTTCTTCGAAGCTTCCGTCGAAATGAAACCGGTCCACCACTCCACCCCCGAACGTTCATATCGGAGTATCGTGAACCATACAGATGTCCCCTTCCTCCTCCGGAAAACGGATAAGAATGCAAACGGTTATCCGGAAACAATCGAGATACCCGCCGGAGAAACGATACTTGTCATACAACCTAAAGCAAACAGCAACCAATCCGTATCTTACCAGGTCGAGAATATGATTATCAGCCCGGAAAAGAGATTAGAGGTTCGGCTGTTTTAAGGTTTTAGTTCAAAGGGATATTGTTGTTATTATTTGTTTTAAATATTTCAATAATTGCCAGGTTTGAGCTATCTTTTATAGCAACTGGTTGTACCTGGCTCCCCTCTTGAGAGGGGGAAGGGGGTGTGTCATATCCCCGCCATACAACCACCATAATCAGAGTCACTTGACTATTACAGGTTCATTTGCCGTTTGCTTCAGCTGACGGTTTACAAGTTGTTTCTCTCTTTTGGCTTCAGCCACATTTCTCCTAGATAGAAACCTGTAAGAAATGGGACTAAAGTCCAATGAGATAACCCCTTGACTAATCCGTCAGCTGAAGCAGACGGCAAATAAACCTGTAACAAGGCTTGTTTTATTGACTGGTTTTAACACACCCCCTACCCCCTCTCAAGAGGGGAGCCAGGTACAACCAGTCAATAAACAGATAGCTCAATTTTTTCTATATTCGAGCGCGAAGCCTAATTTTCAATTCTCAATTTTCCAATTGCCCTTTATTTCTTATGATATTATCAAAATTAAACCCCTATCTTTGCAATCTCAACAAAAAACTCTCTTATGAATTGGTTGCAGGAAGCTTTTTTAGAGCCGACGATGTTGCAGGCTGTTATAGTTATCTCACTGGTTTCGGCCGTGGGATTATTCTTGGGAAGACAGAAGATATTCGGTATATCGCTGGGGATCACCTTCGTATTCTTTGCCGGGATTCTGGCCGGGCATTTCGGGATTGTTGTTAATAAAGACATGCTGAACTTCGCACAGAGCTTCGGCCTGATTCTGTTTGTCTACTCTTTAGGGTTACAGGTCGGTCCGGGTTTCTTCTCCTCTTTAAAAAAAGGCGGGGTAGCTATGAACATGATGGGGTTGGGCGTCATCCTGCTGGGATTGCTCATGACTCTTGTTTTCCATTGGACGACCGATGTTTCGTTGCCGAATATGGTCGGCCTGCTTTGCGGAGCCGTCACCAACACACCGGCTCTGGGGGCCGCACAACAGGCTTTATTACAGGTAGAACCGGCCGATTACAAGGAAGTGACCGATATGGCACTGGCTTGTGCCGTAGCCTATCCTTTGGGAGTCGTAGGGGTTATCCTGGCTATTATCCTGCTGAAAAAAGTGTTCGGAGACAAGAACCTGGCGGATGACAAAGAAAAACATAACACGAAACCCAATATTACCGAATTCCATATCAGCAACCCTGCTATCTACGATAAAAGTATCAAGGATATCATGAAGCTGACGGAGAAACATTTTGTGATTTCCCGCGTGTGGCGTAACGGAAAAGTAAGTATCCCCACCTCCGACACCGTACTGCATGAAGACGACCATCTACTGATTATTTCCCATAAATCAGATGTCGAAACCATTAAAGTGCTTTTCGGAGAACAGGAAAACGTCGACTGGAACAAAGAAGACATCGACTGGAATGCAATCGACTCGCAACTGATATCCCGCCGCATCGTCGTTACCCGCAACCGGGTAAACGGCGTAAAGCTCGGTTCGCTCCGACTACGTAACCTGTACGGCATCAATATCACCCGTGTAAACCGTGCCGGTATCGACCTGGTTGCCGACTCGGCCCTACACCTGCAAATCGGCGACCGGTTGACAATCGTAGGCGAGAAAAATGCAGTCAATAATGTAGGCCGGATTCTGGGAGACGAAATCAAACGCCTGGATAATCCGAACCTGCTGGCGGTATTTATCGGTATCTCACTGGGGGTTCTGCTGGGGTCCCTGCCGATCATGTTGCCGGGGATGACTACACCAATCAAATTGGGTATTGCCGGCGGTCCCATTATTGTCGGTATCCTGATGGGTGCTTTCGGCCCGCGTTTCCATCTGACTACTTATACGACCATGAGTGCCAACCTGATGCTGCGCCAATTAGGTATCGTCATCTATCTGGCCGGGCTTGGGATTGATTCGGGAGCCCATTTCTTTGAGACCGTATTCCGGGCGGAAGGGGCTTTATGGGTCGGACTAGGTTTTCTGCTGACGATTGTCCCTGTCCTGATTGTCGGTTTCATCGCTTCCCAGTTCTTCAAACTCGACTATGCACACAACGTCGGGATGCTCTGCGGCAGTATGGCAAACCCCATGGCCCTGACCTATGCCAATACAACGGTCGAAGGCGACGAACCATCGGTAGCCTATGCTACGGTTTATCCTTTATCCATGTTTATCAGGGTGATATCGGCGCAGTTAATCATTATGCTATTTACATAAAAAAGGGGGGAACTTTCATTCCCCCTCCCTCATAATATAATCAGTATCGATTATCCTTTCACAATCTCTTCTTTCTCTTTATCCCAGTACATCGTACGTCCTTCCAGATAAGCATGTGTTCCCATATGGGCAGTCATCGCTTCCTGGAATGCGGCATCTATGTTACAGCTCGGCTGTTTATTCTGACGGATACATTCCAACCATTCACGAATATGCAGGTGAGTCGTGTCGTAACGTTTACCGCTTACATAGGTGTAAAGCAAACCGCGCTGGGCAAAATATAATTCTGTAGGTGACGTAATAGCATCCACCGAATTTTGTCCCGGTACATAGGTGTAGAACGGTTCGTTCGGTTTGATGATCCCCTTGTCCATCTTCTCCTTGTAAATTTCAGAAGCCGGGTCTGCTTTCAGCGTAATCGTATTGGACAATTCCATCTGGGCATCATGTCCCATAATGACCTTTCCACGCGGACGGTTGCTGGCCAATGTAGCACTGTACAACATCGTCATATCCCGGTCGGGGAATTCGAAAGTAGTCTGCAAGACGTCAGGTACCGTACGTCCGTCCTTGAAGTAATAGACACCACCCGACGAAGTTGCCGAATGAGGAATACCCACTCCGAATATCTGATTGATCGCATCATACTCGTGTGTCAGCAAGTCACCGCTCAAACCGGTACTGTAATCCCACCAGCAACGCCAGCGGAAGAAACGTTCCAGGCTGAATTTATCACGGGGATCAGGACCGATATACCGTTGCAGGTTGTTCGATGTCATATAGTCGGTATATTCCTTGATGCGTTCTTCCGGTCCTTCGAACTGTTTCCAGTCGATTGTGTCGGGAGAAGCGCCGTCTATCAGCGGATATACCCACGCTCCGTTCGGATCGTTACGGTTGGTACATACTTCGATCAGCGATACTTTGCCGATCAGGCCTTTATCGATGATCTCCTTGGCACGGATATAACTGTCGGTCTGACGTCCCTGATGCCCCAGCTGGAAAACAATACCGGTTTCCTTAACCACCTGGCGCACCTGATAAGTCTCAGGTACTGTCCACGATAACGGTTTTTCCACATAGACATGCTTTCCTGCTTTTGCTGCTTCCATCGCCATCGTACTGTGCCAATGGTCGGGGGTAGCGATAATAACTGCGTCGATGTCATCGGCCGCCAGCAATTCTTTATATGTTCTGTAACGTTTCGGCCGTTTCCCGAACTTTCCGTTCGAACCTTCGCGATGAATATTGGATGCCGCCAAAACAGCCGCTTCACCATACACATCGAAGATATCGCACACGCCGGTTACTTCGATATTCAGGTCATCCTGCTCCAGGAACTGCTCATAACGCTTGTCCTTGCTATCGTTCTTCGCCCCTTCAATCAGGCCGTCGATCCAGGAAGGTTCGGCAAAACCGGCTGCACGCATCAGCTGCTTGCCGCGGATACCGAAACCGATCATTCCGATACGAATCTTTTTCCCGTCCGGCTGGGCAGGAATCATATAATGTTCTTTATCAAACTTAAAGGCACTACCCAGACTTTTCGACTTTTTGTCGTACGTCTGTTTCTTGTAGACACCATAACCCAGTGCCCCCAATACCGGAATGGTAGCCAACGCCTTCAGGGCATTACGACGTCCTTCAGACTGAGGCCCCTGATTTTCTTTCGGAGTATTATTATTGTTTTCTGTTGCCATGATATTACATTAATTTGAGTTTAGACAATAAGGGAATCGCTTTTTTCAGATAGCGGTCCAGCCCGATAATATGAGAGGTGGGAAAAACCAGCAGTACAGCCAGAGCCGCCATCTCTACCAGATTCTTGTCTATCCACAGATAAGACCCTTCGAACGGCATCATATATTGTGCCCCGATAAACGAAGGATGGGAAAGGTAATAAAATGCAAGCAATATCATCGCTCCGATAGAAGAGAGTTTGCTGAAAGCACCGGTAATCAGTCCGAGACCAATTAACAACAGCGCCCATTCGTTCAGCGCATTAACCATGTTCATCATGGCCGGATCACTAGCCAATCCGGCGAAAAAGTCAGACATAAAACCTTTGGAATCGAGCAGGTAAGGAAGCGATGTCCATTTGGGATTCAGGATCTTCACCAGTCCTTCGTAGGCAAAATGCCAGCCAATGAATAATCGCAGTACAACCATCGCGGTCAACTGCGCAGAAGTGTAAGAATCTTTTTGTATCATTTCATGTATTTGATTTATCGCCGCAAATATAGGGATAAAATCCGGAGAACAAAGGATTTGAAATACTGATGATACTAAAACTTTCTACATTTTACCAAAATTTTACTATTGTCGGCCTGAGTAGTAGCAAAAAGATATACATCTCCACCATCCATGATCTTTGTGCGTTTACGCAATTCTTCTACGGATAGAGGGAAATTACGGACAGTGATATTTGCACGGGGTATTTGTCCGGATATTCCTTTGCAGAGTTTCCCAGTAAAAGGGAATACCTCTTCTACGACAAAACTCCTGCCCGGAAAAACAGCTACTCCTGTATCAGAGGTATAAAGATGGCTACTCGTATGCAACTTTTCAAGTCCGAAACGGGTAGCGGTACTTTTAAAAGCACCGGCTTTCAACAGTGAGGAATTAGGTTCATAGAGATAGTTTTTTATCTGACCGGACAGATGTAATTCTTCCCGGCTCTCATCCTGCAAAGTAAAAATAAAAGATTCTTCCTCCCCATTACCTGTATAATTAATGCAATGAATAGCCGGAGATGTTACGGGTACATCCCTTTCCACAATAAAAAGCAGTTCCTTACATTCGTTCTTTACCGATAACACATGGACCTCCGTAGTTCCGGGCAAGAGTTCCAATGTCAACCGTATATCGGCCATAGGAGATAACTTTGCAATCACTTTCGGCGCATGGCGGAAGAGTTCCGGCAACAAGGCCGGCAGGTCGGGCTCACAATCCTGCAAAGCAAAAACCCGTTTATTCCCTTCGCCGCGGCGGGCCGGGTCAATATAAAAAACATCGGTTCGGGACAGTTGGGATATTAACATTGTGCTATCCCCTTCCACAACCGTTATATTATCGACACCCAATGCTGAAAAATTATTACGGGCAGCCTCGCAATAGGCAGGGAAACGTTCTATATAAGTTACTTGGCGGACTTTCCGGGAAAAGTAATAACTGTCAATTCCCAGGCCACCGGTCAGGTCGCACAGGGTTTCATCTTCCTTCACCAAACGCTGTTTATAGGAAGCCGTCTGTTCAGATGAACATTGCTCTGCCGATATTTTTGAAGGAAATAACAAATCGTCGTTTGCATACCATAGAGGCAGCTTTTCCCTAATCTGGCGCCGGGATGCAATCTGCTCTGCTGCAAAAGGAACATCGATTGAAGGATAACGGAATGCACTCAGCAAAAGACGTATCAAATCATCGCCTGCATGTTCTTTTACAAATCTCCGGAATTCATCTGTCTGTTTCATGCGGCAAAGATAAGGTTTTTATGATTATAATACTTCGTTAAATTTATAACTAATCCGTTGAGAACAAATAAGTTAATTGATAAAATTTAGTACAATAAAATAGGTCAAGTGGCTGATTTTCATTACCTTTAATGGTATCCTACCACA